>JAFLRS010000036.1 GCA_022511355.1 Alistipes sp. | reverse complement strand
CGTTCTTGTACTCCTCCGAAGTCCACCAAACGGTATCCTTCGAGTTCTCGTCCATTACGATAAACTTATCCTTGGGCGAACGGCCGGTGTAGATGCCGGTCATTACATTGACAGCTCCCAACTCGGTGACAACACCCTTCTCGAAACCGGTCAAACCCTCTTTGGTCTCCTCCTCGAACAACAGTTCATACGAAGGATTGTACACAATCTCCGTCACGTTGGAGATGCCGTACTTCGATAAATCAATTTTCTTTGCCATAATTAAATATGTTTGATTAAATTAACCTCTTTCCGTTCAATCGCACAAGCCCTTCTTTGACTTATACAATTTTCGATTGCAAATATAACTAATTTTTCCGTATTGTGAAACAATTAACAATCATTTTTTCAAACATTCTCATAACTTTTTCATATATTTGCAATCCCACTAACAATCAGGACGTTATGAATATCGAAGATTTCAGGGGATACTGTCTGTCGCTCAAAGGCGTCACCGACAAAATGCCATTCGGAAAAGCCGCCTCGGAATACGACCGCAATCTGCTCGTATTCTCGGTCGCCGACAAATGGTTCTGCTTCGTGAATGTGGACGTATTCGACTTCTGCGTAATCAAATGCGATGCCGACCGCGTTCAGGAACTGCAGGCACTCCACAACGACATAAAACCCGCTTACCACATGAACAAAAAACATTGGATAAGCGTATGTTTCAATCGCGAACTGCCCGACAGCCGCATCCTCGAACTCGTGCGCGACGCCTACGAATTGGTTGCCGCATCGCTCCCGCGAAAAGAAAAAGAGCGTCTGCAGCTTTAGCAGACGCTCCATATGCCGGCGCGTTGTCCGACATATTATATATAAGGACTATTTGCGCAATCCGTCGATGACCGAACAGATACGGTCGAAAACCTCGTCCATCGTGCCGAGGCCGTCTACCGACGAATATTTCCCCTGCGACGAATAGTAATCGGCCACAACGGCGGTCTGGGCACGATAAGTGGCGATGCGCGTGCGTATAACCTCCTCCGAAGCATCGTCCGCACGGCCCGAATCCTTGCCCCGAAGCAAAATGCGCTTCACCAACTCCTCCTCGGGAACATCCATATAAATCATGACATCGACCTGCAATCCGTGCGACTTCAGAATCCCGTCGAAACTCACCGCCTGATTGGTCGTGCGCGGATATCCGTCGAAAATATTGCCCGCACACTCGCGATGCTCCTCCACATAATCGGCTATGATGCCCGTAACCACCTCGTCGGGAGCCAACTCGCCATGCTCGATGCAATCTGCCACCTTGCGCCCCAACTCGCTGCCGCGACGAATCTCGTTGCGAATAATCTCGCCCGTCGATACGTGATTGATGCCGTAACGCTCTTTAAGTCTGGCCGCCTGAGTGCCCTTTCCGCATCCCGGCGCACCGAATAGTACTATATTCAACATCGTTTTGCCTAAAATCAGTTCCGAACATACTCCGTTTTCATTCGGCGCATATTCGCGACAAATATAACCATTTTTTCAAACTTTGCGAAATAACAACGAATTTTCACTACCTTTGCCGCAAACAATCTTTCACCCATCATGACGCAGAAAAATCGCACCGAAATCTCGGAACTCGGAGAATTCGCACTCATCGACCGACTCAACTCACGATTCTCTCCACAACAGCCTTCGACACTCAAAGCCGCAGGAGACGATGCCGCAGTAATAGCGCTCGATGACGACAATGCTCTCCTCGTATCCGCAGACACCCTCTTCGAAGGAGTGGACTTCGACCTCACATACTTCCCGCTCAAACACCTCGGATACAAAGCCGTAACAGTCGGAGTAAGCGACATCCTCGCCATGAACGCCTTGCCGCAGCAAATACTTATATCGCTCGGAGTTTCGGCCAAACTGCCCGTAGAAGCTCTCGACGACCTCTACGAAGGAATAAGAACCGCCTGCACGGAACTCGGAGTCGATCTGGCCGGCGGCGATACCTCGGCCTCGTTCACCGGCCTCACCATAGGCATAACCGCCATAGGACGCGCTCCGAAAAACCAAATAACCTATCGCTCCGGCGCAAAACTTCACGACCTTATCTGCATAACCGGAAATCTCGGCGCCGCTTACATGGGCCTGCATCTGCTCGAACGCGAAAAACGAGTCCTCAAAGATATCCAAAACCCTCAACCGCAATTCGAAGGACATGAATATCTGCTCCAAAAATACCTCAAACCTCGCGCCCGCAAAGATGTAGTGGAGTCGCTCGCCGAAGAAAAACTCCTGCCCACCGCCATGACAGACATCTCAGACGGTCTGGCAAGCGATCTGATGCAGATTTGCAAAGCATCCTGCTGCGGAGCCCGCATCTACCTCGAACGCATCCCCATCGCACGGCAAACACACGAAATGGCCGAAGAACTGCATAACGACCCCGTAGTGGCCGCACTCAACGGCGGCGAAGACCACGAACTGCTCTTCACCGTTCCGCTCGCCTTGCGCGACAAAATCGCCGACATAGGAGGCATCGACATCATAGGCCACATAACCGAACCGGAACGAGGCGCGGCTCTGATTACCCCCGACGGCTCCGAAATCAAACTCAAGGCCCAGGGCTTCAAGGAATAAATATCGGAAAACCACCCAATCAAGCTGTCCAAAGCAATTTATTTTATACCTTTGCCGCCGTAAACAAACACCATATATGACTCTACGCGAAGAAATAGACCGCAGGCGCACTTTCGCCATCATATCGCATCCCGATGCAGGTAAAACCACCCTCACCGAAAAACTCCTCCTCTTCGGAGGCGCCATCCACGTCGCAGGCGCCGTAAAAAGCAACAAAATACGCAAAAGCGCAACCTCCGACTTCATGGAAATAGAACGGCAGCGAGGCATCTCCGTCGCCACCTCCGTAATGGGTTTCGAATACAAAGATGTGAAAATCAATATCCTCGACACCCCCGGACACGAAGATTTCGCCGAAGACACCTATCGAACACTCACCGCCGTCGATTCGGTAATAATCGTAATCGACGGAGCCAAAGGCGTCGAAACACAAACGCGAAAACTTATGAACGTCTGCCGTATGCGGAAAACTCCCGTAATGGTCTTCATAAACAAACTCGACCGACCCTGCAAAGACCCCTTCGATCTGCTCGACGAAGTAGAACGCGAATTGCAAATAAAGGTCAGACCTCTCGCATTCCCTATCTCGAGCGGCACGACATTCAAAGGCGTATACAACCTCTACGAACACAACCTCTCGCTCTTTACCAGCGACGAACGACAAACAGCCGACGCTTCAACCGTCGAAATCGCCGATATAGCCTCCGATGAACTCGACCGTTACGTGGGCGAACGTTTCGCCCAACAGCTCCGCAGCGACGTCGAACTCGTCGAAGGCGTTTACGACCCCTTCGACCGCCAAACCTATCTCAACGGCGAAACCGCGCCCGTATTCTTCGGCTCGGCCGTGAACAACTTCGGAGTACGCGAACTGCTCGAATGCTTCATCCGAATAGCTCCCTCACCACGACCCTCCGCAACCGAAACCCGACACGTGGAACCCGCAGAACAGAAAATGACCGGCTTCATCTTTAAGATTCACGCCAACATGGACCCCAATCACCGCGACAGAATCGCATTTATGAAAATCTGCTCGGGTGTATTCGAACGCAACAAAAACTATCTGCACGTCCGCAGCGGAAAACAACTCAAATTCTCCTCACCGACCGCCTTCATGGCCGAAAAAAAATCGGTAATAGATTACGCATACCCGGGCGACATCGTCGGTCTGCACGATACCGGAACCTTCAAAATAGGCGACACCTTCACCGAAGGCGAAAAACTTAAATTCACCGGTATCCCCTCCTTCTCGCCCGAACTCTTCAGATACATAGAAAACGCCGATCCCATGAAATTCAAACAGCTCGCCAAAGGCATCGACCAACTCATGGATGAAGGCGTCGCTCAGCTGTTTACTTCGAATCTCAACGGCCGCAAAATCATAGGAACCGTAGGTGCCCTCCAGTTCGAAGTCATACAATACCGTCTCGAACACGAATACGGCGCCATGTGCCGCTGGGAACCTATCTCCATTCACAAAGCCTGCTGGATAGAGAGCGACAATCAGGAACAACTCGCCGACTTCAAAAAACGCAAACATACCAATATGGCCGTGGACAAGCACGGACGCGACGTTTTCCTCGCCGATACCGGCTATGCTCTCTCGCTCGCACAGGAGAATTTCAAAGATATAAAATTCAAATTCACTTCGGAATTTTAGATGACCGCCCCTAAACCGAACAGCATCGCCGTTCTCTGCACCGCCGCTTTCTTCACCAAATTTCTGCTGTTCGACATCATCTGGTGCTGCGGCTCGTCGTTCTCGTCGTTCTCCTATCCGACCACCTACCTCAGCAAACTCTTCATAGCACTGCTGCTCGTACTGCCGCTGTTCGCAAAACTGCCGCAGGCACTCATCATCGCCGAATCCGCAGCCGTGGATATGCTGCTGGCAGCCAATCTCATGTACTTCCGCACATACTACACCGCCATACCGGCTCACAGCTATCTCCTCGCCGGCAATCTCGCCGATTTTACAGCCGCCGTCACCGACTCCATACGCTGGTACGACGCCCTGTTCCCCGCAATCACTCTGCTCGTCGGCATAGCACTCTACAAATTGCCGCGATACTCGCCGACACGTCGTCAGCTCAAACTGTATGCCGCCGCAACCGTCGTATGCGGTATGGCAATAGCTCTGCTGATGATCGCTCAGGGAGGCTTCCGCAAAGCCTACGGCAAGATGCTCTTTCATCGTCAGATGAGCGCAACGCCGACCTACTCCGTATTCGGAACCCTCGTCTACGAAGCTCTCGACCGTACACCCGAAATGACTCCCCGACTCACCGGCGAAATAGACCTGTTCCTCACACGCACAGCCGGTCAGGCACCATTCACACCCGCAACAACCCGCACTCCGCGTACCGTCATAGTGCTGCTGCTCGAATCGTTCGAAAGCTGGGTTCTCGAACGCGAAGTGGATGGCGTGGAAATCACTCCCCGACTCAACGCGCTCCTGCAGGAACCCAACACCCTCTACGCTCCGCACGTGCTGACACAAGTCAAAGGCGGACGCTCGATAGATGCTCAACTCCTGATAACCGCAGGACTGCTACCCATAAACGACGGCTGCTACAGCTCGCGATACCCGTACTCCACATACGAAACCCTCGTCAAAGCTTTCCGCACCCGCCACAACGGCGCACGTGCCCTCTCATTCACTCCCGACAAACAAACCTCCTGGAATCAGATGATAGTGGCTCCCCAATTCGGGTTCGACAGGCTCTACTCGCGCGACGACTTCAGCCGCAATACACTCACCGGACACGGAAACCACAAACGACTCGCCGACGGCCCCTTCCTCGACGAATGTCTCGGTAAGATATCCGAAATCGCAAGAGAAAACAACGGCGAAACTCCGCTCTATATCCAATGCATCACCTATTCGGGACACGCCCCCTTCATCATCCCCGAAGAACTCAAAGCCGTACACTTCTCATCCGACATACCGCGCAAAATGGCCGACTACATGACCGCCGCCAACTATACCGACAGCGCCGTCGGACACTTCATAGACGGAATAAAAGCCAACCCGCAACTCTCCGATGCCCTGATAATGATAACCGGCGACCACGAAGGACTCGCCTCGATGCGTCAGTCGCTCACAGCCGACAAAGCAGGCGCCGGCGTGGTATCGGAACACTGCTTCACACCCTTCATAGTCCTCAACTCGCCCGCAGCCATCCGCTACCAGGATGTCATGGGACAAATAGACATCTACCCCACAATGCTCGACCTGCTCGGACTCGAAAACTGCAACTGGCGAGGTCTCGGACGCAGCATTCTACGCGAAGACACTCATCGCGGAGCCGTCAGCCCCTCAGGCGTCCTCACCGGCGACGACAGCAATCAGGAACTGCTGCGGCAGGCATGGAGCTTCTCCGACATAATCATCCGCGGAAACTACTTCGGAATCAAAAACTCCGCAACCCAAAGCGCCGACGCAAAACAGGTAAATTGAAAATGTACATATTCCCCAAATAAATTCCCACTTTTGCAATGCCGGACAACCGGCAACACTATATCAAATGAAAGTGTTTCGCAAACCCCCTCCAACAAAACAGAACCCCCGAGGATAAACGAATCGACTCCGCACTTTTATTTACCAACCCGCCGAATACGGAGTACACGGCAACAAAACTTCTGCTATCAATCATGAAAAGAATTATCTGCATCGCAATCGCAACACTCGCAGTCATCACCCTCTGCTCATGCAGCAAAGACAACAAAAACGCAGGCGACATCAATCTCCTCTACGGAACATGGCACGTGATCAATATGACAATGGAACTGAACGGGAGCAAAATCGAAGTTGACTTCGACCCCTCGGAACAAAACACAATGACCTTCAACAAATCGGGCGAAGTAATCAAACAAGACCACGACAATATATCATATGGCATATATACCTACAATCGGAACGCTCGCTCGCTGATAATCGTGACATCCAAAGACGACGGCGAAGAAACACAAATGTTCAACGTGCTTAAACTCGACAAAAATACCATGATCCTGAGCGGAATACACGACGACGAATTTATGGAAGGCGCACTCGTAACCATTACCTACAAACGAATAGCCAACTCTACGCTCTAATGCGCAACGGACCACAAGGAGAGGGGGGGGGTGAGGCAGAAGAGGATTAACTTCGCTCCGCTCGTTTTTCCTCTCTCGCTGCCGCGGAGGCGCTATCAAAATCAAAAACAAACCATTGGATTCAGCGAGGATTAACTTCGCTCCGCTCGTTTTTCCTCTCTCGCTGCCGCGGGGGCGCTATCAAAATCAAAAATAAACGCAAACGCGGCTTATGCCGCGACAACGTTATATAAACAAATGGCCGTGCAAATAAATTCGCCGGCCATTTGCTTATATAACACATCGCCCGAGATTACTCGGGCGATGTTTGCGTTTGTCTTTGATTTTGAGCTGTTGACGAGGATTGAACTCGTGACCTCTTCCTTACCAAGGAAGTGCTCTACCACTGAGCTACAACAGCAACAAGTCGATTCTTGCGTTTCGAACGGTGCAAAAGTAAACAAGAAAAATGAAATGACCAAAAAAATGTACGACTTTTCGGATTATTTTCTATCTTTACCCAAGTTTTACTACCCATTCAAAGCATGAAAAAGATTCTGATTGTTGGTGCAGGCGGGCAAATCGGCTCCGAGCTGACCGTCTACCTGCGGAAAATCTACGGCGGCGCCAATGTCGTCGCAACCGATATGCGCGACTGTCGCGAGTTGGGCGAGGATGGCCCCTTCGAGGTGCTCAACGCGCTCGATGCCACGGCCATGGCTTCGGTCGTGGCGCGCTATCACATCGACACGATCTTCAATCTGGTGGCGCTGCTGTCGGCCGTGGGCGAGCGGAATCCGCAGATGGCGTGGAGCGTGAACATGGGGGCGCTGAACAATTCGCTCGAGGTGGCGCGCCAGCATCACTGTGCGCTGTTCACGCCGTCGTCGATCGGCGCCTTCGGCCCGACCTCGCCGAAAGACGGTACGCCGCAGGACACGATCATGCAGCCGACGACGATCTACGGCATCTGCAAATACACGGGCGAGATGCTGGGCAACTACTATTATCATAAGTATGGCGTCGATACACGGTCAGTGCGTTTTCCGG
This sequence comes from Alistipes sp., assembly GCA_022511355.1. Classification (GTDB taxonomy): domain Bacteria; phylum Bacteroidota; class Bacteroidia; order Bacteroidales; family Rikenellaceae; genus Alistipes. Next base: position 6,377 of record JAFLRS010000036.1, on the reverse strand, counting down.
GGATTATCTCGAGCGTGACACTGCCCGGCGGCGGCACGACGGACTACGCCGTCGAGATCTATTACGAGGCCGTGCGGTCGGGCCGTTTCACCTGCCCTGTGCCGCCCGACGTCTACATGGACATGATCTATATGCCCGATGCGCTGCGGGCCTGCGTCGAGCTGATGGAGGCCGATCCCGCCTGTCTGCAGCACCGCAACAGCTTCAATCTGGCGTCGATGAGCTTCACGCCCGAGATCATTGCGGCCGAACTCCGCAAGCGGATCCCCTCCTTCGAGATGAGCTACGACATCGACCCCGTGAAGCAGGCGATTGCCGAAAGCTGGCCCAATTCGCTCGATGACAGCTGCGCACGGGCCGAGTGGGGATGGAAGCCCGAGTGGGATCTGTCGCGCATGACGGACGACATGCTGCTGCATATTCGCGAGAAACTGGCGAAGGCATGCGACGCCTGATACGTTGGCTGGGCGGGACGCTGCTCGTGGCGGTTGCGGCGACGATGGCGGGCGGATGGTACCTGCTGTCGGTGGCCCTGCAGCCGCATGTGCAGCGCGATGCCGAGGCCTGCTATGCACGCTTTTGCCGCACCTATCCGACGTTGCAGCCGTGGGCCGACTCGCTGCGGACGGCGGGTGCACTGCGCGAGGTGACGATCACGGCCGACGACGGTGCCACGCTGCAGGCCTTTTACATCGCGGCGCCCACGCCGTCGAAGCGGACGGCGATTCCCGTGCACGGCTATACGGACCATCCCTTCGGGATGCTGCAATATGCTTGGCTCTATCAGCGCGAACTGAACTGCAACGTGCTGCTCCCCGCGCTGCGCTACCACGGCGCGAGCGAGGGCCGGGCCATCCAAATGGGGTGGTTCGACCGCGAGGATGTGCTGCGCTGGATCGGCGAGGCGGACCGCCTCTTCGGCGAGGGGCAGCAGGTGGTCGTGCACGGCGTCTCGATGGGCGCCGCGACGACGATGATGCTTGCGGGCGACGACCGCCTGCCCCGAAGCGTGCGCTGCTTGGTGGAGGATTGCGGTTATACGAGTGTCTGGGACCAGTTCCGCAAGGAGTTGCGCGAAGATTACTGCCTGCCGGCTTTTCCGCTGCTCTATGCGGCCGACCTGCTGTGCCGGCTGCGGTACGGGTGGGGCTTTCGCGAGGCGTCGGCCTTAAAACAGGTGGCCGGTTGCGACCGCCCGATGCTCTTCATCCACGGCGGCAACGACACCTACGTCCCCACGGCGATGGCCGAGCCGCTCTACGCAGCCAAACAAGGCGCCAAAGCGCTTTGGATCGCGCCCGATTCGCCGCACGCCAGCTCTTTTGCGGATCACCCCGCGGAGTATGCCGCCCGCGTCAAGGCCTTTGTGGAGCAATATCTGCCGTAGCTTGTCGCGATCGAAACACTGTCATTTGCGAAAGTCGGCATGCAAAGGGCTGCCGATCCATGCAAAAATAGACAACAACAGACGAGGCGGACTCAACAGTCCGCTTCGTCTGCGTATAAGGGAGACACTTGTCTGAATAAGGCAATTTGATCTGTCGAATTTCCGGCCGTTCGGCCGTTGTTTTCGAAAATAAAGGATTATCTTTGTAGCTTGTTCGGACTCTTTTGGAACAAACAGACGGAGCAGATGGTAAAGCGGATATACAGCCTGTTGTCGGAACATCAGCGAAAATACAGCATGGGGGTCATCTTCACGGTGCTCCTCCGCTCGCTGCTGGACTATGCGGGCGTTGCTGCGCTGATCCCCATCATCCTGCTGCTCACCGACCGGTTCGGAAACGATAAACGCACCACGCTGCTGCTTTGTGCGGGCGTGATCGTCTTTGTGACCGCAAAGAATGCCGTCATCCTGCTGCTCGCCCGGCTGCAGATCCGTTTTCAGCTTCGTGTCTTCAAGAATTTCAGCCGTCGCATGTTCATCAATTATTACCGCCGCGGCCTGCTGTTCCTGAAGCAGAAGAGCAGTGTGCAGTTGGCCTATGAAGTGAACGGCGTCGCCCAAATCTTTTCGCAGAACGTCCTTTCGTCGCTCTTCCGGATTGCTGGCGAGGGCGTCCTGATTCTGCTGATGCTCGGCTCACTGTTGATCTGGAAGCCCTTCATGGGGCTGCTGATCTGCGCGTTGTTCGTTCCGTTGGCCTTTTTGTATACGGGCATTGTGCGCAAGCGGCTGCGGCAGCTCGGCACCGAGAACATACAGGCTCAGCGTGAACAGTCCCGCACGGTGGTGGAGGCCTTCCGCGGTTATTCGGAATTGGAGATCGCACAGGCCTACGACGCATCGCTCGTCGCCTTCGACCGCAACATGGAGTCGATCATGCGCAACCGCCTCGGCATAGAGCTGTATCAGCTCTGCCCGCTGTTTTTGTCCGATTTGGCCGTTGTGGCAGGGCTGACGCTGCTGGTCTGCTTCGGCGACGGCGATCTGAGCGTCATCGGCGGCGTATTTGCCATCGCCACCTTCCGCATCATTCCGGCTGTCAAGGGGATCCTGAACAGTTGGGCGACGCTGCAAAACGCTTCGTTCGCCATCGACGTGGTCGAGAAAGGACTTCGGGCCGAAGAGGAGATCGCGGTGATCGACTCGCAGGCTGCCTTTACGTTTGCGCGCGGGATGGAGGTGCGGAATCTGGCGTTTGCCTTTCCCGACGGACATACGCTGTTCAGCGAACTGTCGTTCGGGATCCGGCGGGGCGAGCGTATCGGCATTCGCGGCCGCAGCGGCTCGGGCAAATCCACGCTGTTCAACCTGCTGCTCGGCTTCTTCGAGCCGTCGGCGGGCGAGATCCGCATCGATGGAGTGCCTCTTTCGCCTCGCAATCGTCATGCATGGTATAAAATCGTGGGCTATGTCCCGCAGGAAATATTCATCATCAACGGTTCGCTCGCCGAAAACATTGCGCTCGGCCAAGCCGAAACCGACAACGGCCGGATTGCCCGTGTGTTGGAGCAGGTGCAGCTGAAGGCGTGGGCCGACGAGCTGCCGCAGGGGCTGGATACCCCCCTTGGCGAGTTCGGAAGCCGACTGTCGGGCGGACAGAAGCAGCGCATCGGGATTGCCCGCGCCCTCTACAAGGGTGCCGAGGTCCTGTTCTTCGACGAGGCAACCTCCTCGTTGGACAGCCGCACCGAGCAGGAGATCAATCTGGCCCTGAAAGAGCTCTCGGCCACGTGCCATGAACTGACACTTATTATTATAGCTCATCGCGAAAGTTCCATCGCATTCTGCGACCGCATCTTGGATATGGACGCGCTGACGGTATACGACAATACACAAAGACCATGATACAGCATGATTATCTCATCGCGGGACACCGTATTCGTGTCGAGGGCGATGCCCTTGCCGGGTCGCTCGCGGCCATCAAAGGATTCGACGTTTTTCAGGTAGCGGTCGGTGCCGAGCCGCTCAGTCGGTTTGTGGAAACGCCATTCACGGCGGACTCTGCCGTGCTGCAGGCGGATGCCACCCGACTGCCGAATATCGAAAAAGTCCTGTACACGAACGATATAGAAGGTGTCAAAAGCTGCTTCGGGACCAAGATCGGAGGCGGCTATGTGTTCGGGATGATCGCCGAGTGCGGCAAAGCGCTGCTGCTCGACATGACGCAGGACGGCCGTCTGGTCTTTTTCAGCGGCGATTTCAGTGAACGTCTGCTGCGGTTTGCCTGCTGGGTGGCTTACGGAGTGGCCACGGCTCCCTATAAGACGGTTGCCATCCATACAAGCACGATCTGTTACCGCGACAAGGCCGTTTTATTCCTCGGTGAGAGCGGAACGGGCAAGAGTACGCACACACGGTTGTGGCGCGAGCACATCGAGGGAGCCCGTCTGCTGAACGATGACAGTCCGATCATTCGCGTCGTTGATGGCGAGGTGCTCGTGTACGGCAGTCCGTGGAGTGGCAAGACGGCCTGTTACAAGAACGAGCATCATCCGCTTGCGGCCTGCGTGCGCCTGTCGCAGGCTCCGTATAACAAAATTACCAAACTGGGAGTTGTGGCGGGCTATGCGGCACTGCATCCTTCGTGCCCGCCCGCATTCGCGTATGACGAGCGGCTGTATGATTTTATCAGTGACTTCCTCTCGGATGTGCTGACGGCCGTTCCGGTCTATCATCTGGCCTGCCTGCCCGATGCCGATGCGGCCCGACTCTCCTGCCAAACCGTCTTCGGCTCATGCGAAAAATAGTTGTTCCGAACGAGTTTTTGTCCGTGGCGGAGGAGGAACTCCGCGCAGGCCGCAGCGTGCGATTGCATATCGACGGACAGAGCATGTATCCGTTCATTCGCGGCGGCATAGACGAAGTGGAGGTCGTGCCTTGTCCGCGCGACGGAGCGTTGCCGGCATGGTGCTGTCCGTTCTATAAATGGGATGGCCGATATATGATTCACCGCTATATCGGTTCCGAGGGCGATGTGTGCATCATGCTCGGCGACGGGAACCTTGTGCGGCGGGAACGTGTCAAACGCGACGAGATCATCGGCCTTTTAAGCCGCATTTATCGCCCCGACGGCAGCGTACAGGAGTGCAGCGATCCGCGCTGGCTGCGCATGGGAGCATGGTGGTATCGGTTGCGTTCGCTGCGCCGCATATTGATTCCGTTGTGCCGGCTGCTTCGTCTCCGATAGCCGGCACCGCGGGTGATTATTCCATCACCCCTTCGGCAACCATCTGATCGGTCCAGCTTTTTACATCCGCACAGGCCTGCTCTTTGCCGATGCCGAACTTCTCGACCAGCAGGGCGGATGCCTCGTCGAGCGTAAACTCTTTTCCGTTCAGCTGCTCCCAGAGGAAGAGGGCCGTGCTGTTGAGCGAGATGATTTTGGTCATATCGGAATGAGAAACACCCTGCCCGATGATGAGGTTTTCTCCGGCAACTTTGCGAACCTTGTAGTTTTCCTTGATTTTCATAAACGTAGCTGTCAATGATGTCTGTGCGGCAAAGATAAATATTTTTTACTAAATTTGTTGCCAAATAAGCGTGTTATGACAACTGAACAGAGAGCTTTTTTTGAATTGGTCAAGGCCGGATTGTGGGGAACGACTGCGGATGTCTCGGCGTTCGACATCCATACGGACTGGTCCCGGCTGTACAAATACGGAAAGAGTCAAACCTTGTTGGGGATCATGCTGGACGGCATCCAGACCCTTCCTGCCGAGTTGCGTCCGGAGCGGGGATTGTATCTCCGGTGGTGTGCCTTTGTGCTGCAGATCGAGGAGCGCAACAAAAAACTCAATCGGGAGATCGACAATCTGTATAAACTGCTGCGGGCCGACGGCGTGGAGCCGGTCCTGCTGAAAGGACAGGGTGCCGCCCGGAATTATCGGAATCCGCTGCATCGTCAGTGTGGCGATATTGACATCTACATCGGAAAACGCAACTTCGAGCGGGTCAATCGACTGCTGGAGCAGGACGGCCAAGAGGCGCTCGAGGTTTGCGTCAAACACAGTGCCTATAATTGGCATGATGTTTCCGTCGAGAATCATCGGATATTGGCCCAAATGGAGGATCCGACGGCCGACCGACACCTGCAACGGAACATTGCATCGTGGCACGGGACCGACAAGATGGTGCGATGGGAACTGGACGGCTGCGAGATCGTTGTGCCGCCGGTGGAGTTCGATGCGTTGTTTCTGCTGCAACATGCCGTACACCATCTGTTTAATTTGGGGATCGGCTTCCGGCAGATCTGCGACTGGGCATGTCTGTTGCATCACAATCGGGAGCAATTGGATCGTGCGCTCGCAGCCCGGGAGTTGAAGGCCTTGGGGCTTGACCGGGCGTCCCGGATTTTTGGTGCCTTGGCGGTCAAATACCTCGGACTGGACGAGGCTGATCTGCCGTTGCCGTTTGATGCGAAAGACGAGGCTGATTGCGATTGGCTGTTCGACGAGATTTGGGGCAGCGGCAATTTCGGCAAGTTTGACGCCAGAAGAACGACGCGGCCCAAGGGATATTGGCGGGGAAAATGGCATACGTTTACTTCGATTGTCGGCCGCAACCGCAAATTGCGGCGTGTAGCACCTGCCGAAGTCTTTTGGACGCCGATTATGCGAATTGTCAATCTTGTCTGGGCGCAATCCTACCTGCGCTTCGGCAATCACAAGGCCTGAAAAAGCGGGGTAGGGCGGAGGCCCTCCGATATTGGACCATATCGGTCAAGTTAGAAGTCATAAATGAGAGAGCTCGGATTAATCCGAGCTCTTTTTTGTTCTCGTTTTGACAAATTTTCTTTCTGAGTGTTGCCTCTAAAACACCCCGAAAACAGGATTTGTGAAATTCATGATCGTGCGGAGCCGCGTAACATATTGAGATACAGCAACCAGACAAAATATCAAACAACTAAAAAACCAAATGTTTAACAATTAAA
>JAFLRS010000035.1 GCA_022511355.1 Alistipes sp. | reverse complement strand
ATGGAGAAGTATCTGAAAGATACATACGGAATTACGGTCTATCAGGAGCAGGTCATGCTTCTGTCGCGTCTGCTCGCAAACTTCACGCGAGGAGAGTCCGACACCCTGCGAAAAGCGATGGGCAAGAAGATTAAATCGAAACTGGACGAACTGAAGCCCAAATTCATAGCCGGAGGTCAGAGCAACGGCTACGATGCCGAAGTACTCGAAAAAATATGGGCCGATTGGGAAAAATTCGCATCCTACGCCTTCAACAAGTCGCATGCGACCTGCTATTCGTGGGTCTCTTATCAGACCGCATACCTCAAAGCCAACTTCCCGTCGGAGTACATGGCGGCGCTGCTGAGCCGAAACCTCAACGACATAAAGCAGATAACGGCCTACATGACCGAATGCAAACACATGGGTATAAACGTACTCGGCCCCGACATCAACGAATCGGTGAAAGACTTCTCCTCGAACAAAGCCGGCGACGTTCGTTTCGGAATGGCAGCAATCAAGGGAGTCGGAGAGGCTGCCGTGAACGCCATCATAGAAGAGCGCGAGAAAAACGGTCCGTTCAAGAATATATACGACCTCATGGAGCGTATAAACTACACCGTTATCAACCGCAAATGTCTCGAAAATATCGGCTATGCCGGAGGTTTCGACTCGATTCTGGATTTCCATCGCAGCAAACTCTTCGCCGCCGATCTGCGCGACCCTTCGGGCATGACCTTTATCGAACAGCTGATGCGCTACGGTCAGTGCGTACAGGCCGAAAAGCAGAATGCACAGCAGAGTCTGTTCGGAGGCGATGCCGGCGGAGCCGACATCCAAAAACCGACACTCCCCGTATGCGACGAATGGAGCAAGTTGCAGGTGCTGAACAAAGAGCGTGAAATGATAGGTCTGTTCCTGTCGGCTCATCCGCTCGACGACTATGACGTCGTACTCAAAAATATGTGTCAGAATCAGGTCTCCGACCTCGACAACCTCGCCGAACTCGACGGTCGTGAAGTCGCCGTGGCAGGAGTCGTCGTGGACGTAAAGATGCTGAACACGAAAGACGGCAAACCATACGCACGTTTCACGCTGGAGGATTACAACGGACGGCATGAATTCGTACTGTTCAGCCGCGATTTCACCACATTCCGTCAATACATATTCCTCGACAACTTCCTGTTCATACGCGGCAAGGTGCAGCGCAATCAGTTCCGCAACAACGAACCGGAGTACAAAATAACATCCATATCGATGCTGTCAGATATTCAGGATTCGATAAAGGAACTGCACTTATCGCTGCCGGTGGAGGAGATAACCGAATCGCTCATGAACGGCCTTGTCAATGTCGTAAAGAAATCGAAAGGCAAAGCCGCTCTGTATGTCAATATCTACGACGCAAAAGAGCAGGTGGCACTAAATATGTTTTCACGCAAGTATCACGTGCAGGTGAATCAGGCACTCACCGAATTCCTCGATGAAAACGAATTGAAATATACGATATCATAAACACAACAAAAAAAGTAAAATATCATGGCACTTGAAATTACGAAAGAGAATTACGACGAGGTGACAGCTTCGTCGCAGCCTGTGGTCATCGACTTCTGGGCGGAGTGGTGCGGCCCTTGCAGAATGGTGGCGCCTATTATTGAAGAGCTGGCCGCAGAGTATGCAGGCAAGGCGGTAATCGCGAAATGCGATGTGGATTCGAACGACGATGTGGTCGCACGATACAAAATCCGCAATATCCCTACCCTCGTATTCCTCAAAGGAGGCGAAATGGTGGACAAGCACGTAGGAGCAATCGGAAAGGATGCCCTCAAGGCTAAAATCGACGCGCTGCTCTAATCTTCGCGCCGACACAAAAAAAGCAGACATCTCACCGGATGTCTGCTTTTTTGTACCGTATTGCAGGTCTACTCTGCCGGAGTACCGGCCGCCGTGGCATAGACCACCTCGAACAGCAGTTCGCTCTCGGCATTCTCGGTTCCGTCCGACACATATACGGCATTTATATAGCCGTCGTTATCGCAGTCATACGTATACAAACGACGCACGGTCTGTACACTGTTGCCGGTCGCATCGAGGTCCGAATCATCTTCCGTCCCGGCTTTGTAATCGGTCGTCGTGACATCCACCGCTACCGGCAGATAATAGGTCCTCATGGCTCCCAATCCCGCAACTACAGCCTTGTCGATTCCCGTCACCTCGGTATACTCCTCGGCAATGAAAGGCAGGAGATTGATGTTGCACAAGAAATTAAACGGCGACGAATTTCCGTATACGTATATTATATCCTTGCGAAGAACAGGCCCGGTGAGTATATTGCCGTCGCTGTCGCTCCAGTTGCTCACTTGCGAAGCGGGAAGCAGAATATAACCTCCGTTCCAATTGATGGTAGATTGCGCATTGTCGGCATTATTGCGTATCGACTGGAGGTAGCCGTAATTGACATTGTACTCCAAGTCGGAGATTTGAACATTATCCTCGCTCCATACCGAACGTATGTATCCGCCATTGAGCTTTATAATCTGCCCGGAGGTTCCGTCGTTCACCGTTACCACAGGAAAACCCGTTCCGAATCCCTCATACTCCAGCGATATGGACTTCCCTGCGGCATACGATACGGTCGAAACGTAACCGTCGGCATCGTAATCGAATGCAACATCGTTGCCGTCTCCCATAACCAGACGGTCTACACGTTTGACGGAGAGAGGTTTGGGTTCTTTGCCTTTATCCCAGTTGCACGACACGGCAAATACAAGCATCGCGGCTGCCAATAAAATCTTTTTCATATCTTCGATATATACACTTTAACGGATTACAAAGATAAACGTTTTTCCACATATTTATCAAATATTTTGCCGCTCTTTTGCAACAGGTTCGGCAAACACGGTACAAAATTGCCGCGGATTTCATATTTTTGCATCATGATACTCGAAGCCAACTGCAAAATCAATATAGGACTCGACGTATTGCGCCGACGCGAAGACGGATTCCATGATTTGGAGACCGTAATGTTCCCCGTTCGCGGATTGTACGATACGGTGGAGGTGGTCGCGAACGGACTGCCCTGCTCACGCATCAGTATTGCCGGTCTCGGCATAGACTGCCCCGACGATGACAACATCTGTCTGAAAGCGGCCCGAATAATGACCGAGAGATTCGGAACGGGAGGTGTGGATATCAAACTCTGCAAACGCATTCCGTTCGGAGCGGGACTCGGAGGAGGCTCCTCGGACGGCGTTGCGGTAATCAAAGCCGTAAATGCCATCTTCAACCTCGGATTGTCCGACGATACGCTCACGGAAACGGCAGCCGCATTCGGCAGCGACACCGCATTCTTCGTCCGCAACACCCCGCAGCTCTGCACCGGCCGCGGAGAGAAGGTCGAGCCGATAACACTCGATCTGCACGGTCTGACTCTCGTTGTGGCGAAACCCGATGAAGGCGTTTCGACCAAAGAGGCCTATGCCGGCATAAATCCGCACGTTCCGCAGCATTCGGTGGCGGAACTCGTCGCACGACCGGTCGCCCAATGGCAGGGCGCACTCAAAAACGACTTCGAACCGTCGGTATTCGCATCGCATCCGCGCATACACCGTCTGAAACAGGCAATGCTCGAACAGGGTGCCGTATACGCCTCGATGTCGGGCAGCGGCTCGGCTGTATTCGGACTGTTCGACAAAGATTCCGCTTTCAACCCTCCATTCGACGGAGTGTTCGTCCACACCGAAAAACTTTAATGAAGAACCAATACATACATCCCCGTCTCGGTCCAGTGCAGGTATCTCAGACTATGCGCGCCCGACGCATCTCTATTGCCGTAAAGCCTTCGGGCGAAATAAGGCTTTCATTCCCCGTATACGTATCCGCACGGCGGGCATTGGGATTCCTCGACTCGAAGATAGAATGGATAGAGGCCGCACGCACACGCATTACTGCGAAAAATGCGGGCCGCACCAGATACACTCCCGCCCAAACCGAAGAGTTGCGCCGAATGGCAAAAATCGTTCTGCCGCAGAAAGTTGCGCAGGCGGCGGAGAGATTCGGGTTTCGTTACGGCCGGGTGACAATCAGGGCAAGCCACACCAAATGGGGTTCCTGCACGTCGGACAACAACATTTCGCTCTCGTTGTGGCTTATGACTCTGCCCGAACATCTTATCGACTACGTGGTCATTCACGAACTGTGTCACACCGTACATCATGACCACTCGGCCGAATTTCACGCCCTTGCCGACCGATGCCTCGAAGGCCGCGAAAAGGCTCTGCGGCGCGAACTGCGTTCCTACTCCACGGGCGAAACAGAAAAATAGATGGTGTTTTTATTATAATTTATCGTATCTTTGTCAGCGATATACCTTTATAAAAAGGTATAAATGCACACGACAGAGATATTGAAAATATGCACAAATCCGGTTTCGTAAACATTATAGGAAATCCCAATGTCGGCAAATCGACGCTGATGAATGCGCTGGTGGGCGAACGGCTCTCGATAATCACTTCGAAAGCCCAAACCACACGACACCGCATTATGGGAATAGTGAACGGCGACGACTTTCAAATCGTATACTCCGACACTCCGGGCATTCTGAAGCCCAACTACAAACTTCAGGAGTCGATGATGAAGTTCGTGAACGGCGCCGTAAAAGATGCCGATGTGATTCTCTATGTCACCGACACGGTCGAACAGACGGAACGGTCGGCAGAGATTATAGACCGCATCAACCGCAGCGGCATCCCCACCGTAACCGTAATCAACAAAATAGACCTTACCACTCCGCAGGAACTTGAAGCACTCGCGCAAAAATGGCACGAACTGATGCCCGAAGCCCTCATAGCGCCCGCATCGGCCAAAGAAGGTTTCAATATAGGCGGCATATTCGACGCCATACTCGAACGGCTTCCGCAAGGCGACCCCTACTACCCCAAAGATACCCTCACGGACAAGACTCTGCGCTTCTTCGCCTCGGAAATCATTCGCGAAAAAATTCTCCTCAACTACGACAAGGAGATACCCTATTGCTGCGAAATCGCCATCGAAAGCTACAAGGAAGAACCCGCAATCGACCGCATTGCCGCAACCATTTACGTCACCCGCGATTCGCAAAAAGGCATCATAATAGGCCACAAAGGCGAAAAACTCAAAAAGGTGGGTCAGCAAGCCCGCATCGATCTCGAAAAGTTCCTCGACAAAAAGGTATTTCTCGAACTCTTCGTGAAGGTCGGCGGCGACTGGCGCAACGACGAACGGCAGCTCAAACGGTTCGGATACGAATGGGATTGACATTTCGGCACAATTTTTCTGCGATTGCAGCGTTAATGTGAAGATGAGACGTTTTTTGCTGAACATACTGCTTACCGCAGCCCTGCTCACCGCAGCGGCCGGAAGTTCGTATGCACAGTACAACAAGCAGTACTTCTTCTGGATGGGCCGGCAGTTCATGATGCAGAACGATTATCGCGAAGCCATCCGCACACTGAACGTACTGCTGCGTTTCGACGAAGATGCCTACGAAGGCTACTTCCTGCGAGGCATAGCCAAATACAACCTCAACGACCTGCTCGGTGCCGATGAAGATTTCACTACCGCCATACGCAAGAATCCGGTATTCACCACCGCCTACACATACAGAGCCATAACCCGCTCACGACTCGGAAATTACGACGACGCACTCAAAGATTTCAAAGAAGCTATCGAACTGCGGCCCGACCTGCCCAGTCCGTACTACAGCCGCGGTGTCACCCGACTGCTCAACCAACAGTTCAAAGAGGCTATCGCCGATTTCGACAAATTCATAAATCAGGAACGCAAAGTCGCCGATGCCTACATAAACCGCGGCGTCTGCTATCTCTATCTTAAAGATACGCTGCAAGCCTACGAAAACTTCAACACCGCAATCCGGACCAATCGCGAAAACCCCGACGGCTACAACCGCCGAGGTACGCTCTATATGCATCAGCGCAAATTCGACGAGGCGGAAAAGGATTTCGACATGGCTATAAGGTGCGACTCCTCCTATCTGCTCTCATATTTCAATCGGGCCCTCGTATATTCGGACACCAATCGGCCCATGCAGTCCATAGCCGATTTCGACCGCGTAATTCAGCTCGACTCCACCAACTCGCTCACCTACTACAACCGCGCAATACTCCGCTCGCAGATAGGCGATTACAATCGGGCGCTCGACGACTACGACAAAGTGGCCCGATACTCGCCCAACAACGTACTCGTCTACTACAACCGCGCAATACTCTACACTCGGCTCGGAGATATAGAAAAAGCCGTGGATGACTACTCCACAGCCATCTCGCTCTACCCCGATTTCGCAAATGCCTACCTCAACCGCAGTTATCTGCGCTATGCCCTGCACGACACCAAAGGAGGCAAAGAGGATGAAACCATCGCACGTAAAAAGATTGAAGAGTACAAATCACGACTCAACGACAGCACATACTCGATTTACGCCGATACGACACGCCGTTTCGACCGTCTGCTGTCGTTCGACAGCAAATTCTCGGGCAGCAACTTCGAGCGTATAGTCTCCAAATCGGGCAACGACGACAATCCCGCCCTGATGCCGCTCTACAAATTCACGCTCATAAGACCCGATACCTCGACCGTAACGCATACACGCTACTATGCACAGCGGGCAATCGATTTCAGAAGCTCGTTCGACAATCCGCTTCTCGTACTCGAACACCGCGAAAGCAATATCAGCCCCGATTCGCTCATAATGCTCGACCGCAGCTATGCCGAAGAGGTCCGCAACAACGAAGAGTCGTGGCAGGCACTCTTCATGCGCGGCATCTCGCAAGCTCTCATAAAGCAATATACCGGAGCCGTCTCCACGCTGTCGGCCGCCATCGAGAAAAATCCGTCGAACCCGTTCCTCTATCTCAACCGTTCGACAACACGGGCCGAGATGATTGACTTCATATCGTCGATAGACAACGCCTACCAGCGCATCGCCATCGATTCCGATCCGGCAAACCGGCTCAACAACAATGTGGCTACGCGAACCTACAACTACGACGAAGCCATCTCGGATTTGAACAAGGCGATAAAACTCTACCCCGATTTCGCCGTCAGCTACTACAACCGCGCGAATCTGCTGGCTCTCTCCGGACAGCTGCCCGAAGCCTTCGCCGACTATTCGAAGGCCATAGAGCTGAATCCGTGGTTCGCCGAAGCATACTACAACCGCGGACTTATACAGATATTTATGAAAGATACGCGCAAAGGGTGTTTGGATATATCGAAAGCCGGAGAACTCGGCATCGACAACGCCTACGAAGTGCTGCGCAGATATGCCGTCAAGACGGACGAATAGCAACGGACTCACAAATGAAAACTCATAAAAACTCAAACAACGATGACAGAAATTATTGCAAAAAAACTGAATGACAGTGCATGGGTACGCTGGACGGCCCTCGTACTCATCGCTCTGATGATGTTCTTCGGCTACATGTTCGTGGACGTGATGTCGCCGCTCAAATCGCTGCTCGAAAGCTCGCGCGGCTGGGACAGCGGAGCATTCGGAACCTATGCCGCATCGGAGTATTTCCTCAACGTCTTCTGCTTCTTCCTCATCTTTGCGGGCATCATCCTCGACAAGATGGGCATTCGATTCACAGGCGTTCTTTCAGCGTCGATGATGGTGACCGGTGCCTTAATCAAGTATATCGGCATCAGCGACTGGTTTCAGGCCACGGCTCTCTGCGAATGGCTCAACAGCTGGTGGGTGGAGCTTCCGGGAAGCGCAAAGATGGCTTCGCTCGGATTCATGATTTTCGGATGCGGATGCGAAATGGCCGGAACAACCGTCTCGAAAGCTATCGCCAAGTGGTTCAAAGGAAAGGAAATGGCTCTGGCAATGGGTCTCGAAATGGCTATCGCACGACTCGGAGTATTCGCCGTCATGTGGCTCGCTCCCCTCGTTTCGAAGCAGTTCGACAACTCCATAGTAGCCCCCGTGGCATTCTGCACCGTATTGCTCATCATCGGCCTCATATGTTACAGCGTATTCGCCGTAATGGACAAGACGCTCGACCGTCAGCTGGTTGCCGCAGGAGAGCTGTCGGAGGACAAATCGGGCGACGAAGAGTTCCAGTTGAGCGACCTCGGTAAAATATTCACGAGCAAAGTGTTCTGGCTCGTGGCTCTGCTCTGCGTACTCTACTACTCGGCAATCTTCCCCTTCCAGCGTTATGCCACCAACTTCCTCGAAGTGACGCTCGGAACCGATGCCGAAACGGCCGCACGACTCTTCAGCTGCTTCCCGATTCTGGCTATGCTCCTCACTCCGTTCCTCGGAGGTATGCTCGACCACATCGGCAAAGGTGCAACCATGCTGCTCGTAGGCGCACTCATAATGACAGCCTGCCATCTGAGCTTCGCTTTCCTGCTGCCGGTATTCCCCTACAAGTGGCTCGCAGTTACCATTATCGTAATACTCGGAGTCTCGTTCTCGTTGGTTCCTGCCGCACTGTGGCCCTCGGTTCCCAAGATTATCGACGAAAAGGTTCTCGGCTCCGCATACTGCGTGATTTTCTGGATTCAGAACATAGGTCTCTGCCTCGTGCCTCTGCTCATAGGCAAGATTCTCGTATTCACCGAAGGCGCATACACACTGCCTATGGTGGTATTCGCATCGTTCGGCGTACTGGCGTTCCTCTTCGGTCTGTGGCTCAAAATCGAGGATGCACGCAATCACTACGGTCTCGAAGAACCCAACATCAAGGATTGAATATCTGCGACCGACAAGAAATAAGGGTATCGGCTAATGCCGATACCCTTATTCTTTTGCGTGGGCCGCTCACTAAATATTCTCGGGCAGAGTCACCTTGAAATACTCATTGGGACGATGCTCGCGATGAATGATTTCAACCATCTGCTTAACCACTTCGGGATGCTCGGCAGCAATATCATTCAACTCGCGGATATCGTCTGCAAGGTTGTATAGACGCGGAACACCCTTCACTACGACCATCTTCCAATCGCCGACGCGAACGCCTATCTGGTCGGTCTCGTGGAACTCCCAATAGAGGAAATCGTGCTCTTTCTGCTTCTTATCATTGCCCAGCAGCGTCGGCAGGAAAGAGATTCCGTCGAAACAGTCGGGTTCGGCCGTCGTTTTGCTGCCGTACTGCTTTTGCAGATTCTTTACGCCTACAATCTCGGCGAATGTGGGCATAACGTCGTAGAATGCAAGCTGATGTTCATTCTCCACGCCCTCTGCGACATGACCCTTCCAGTATACGATGAACGGAATGCGGATGCCGCCTTCGTAGCACTGACGCTTCAGTCCGCGAAGCTTTCCGTCGCGACCGAAGAATGTAGGATCGGCACCGCCCTCTTCATGCGGGCCGTTGTCGCTCGTGAATACCACTATGGTGTTGTCGTCGAGACCCTTTTCGCGCAATTTCTCCATAATCTCGCCCACATACGAGTCGAGACGGGTAATCATGCCGGCAAACTGCGCATGAACATGAGTGGTGGCATTGTAACGCGAAAACTCCTGTCCGCCCCAGTCTTTGTCTTCGGGGAACTTCTCTTTGTAGTAGTTGAGAATCTCGTCATCGGGCTGGTAAAGCTCCGCATGAGGCAGCGTATAGGTCAGGAATGCCGCAAACGGCTGCGAACCGTCCTGCGAATCTATCCATTCGAGAGCCTTCTCGTGAATCATCTGCGCCGAATACTGCGGTCGCAAACGGTAATCCTCGCCATACATGGGATAATCGATATTATCCTCGAGCGTGACGCGAACCACTTCGGTGTCGCCCAGCGACGGGTCGTAACGGTTCAGGAAGTTGGGATAGTAGAGGTGAGCCTGGAACTGACAGATATAACCGTAGAAATTATCGACTCCGCGTTTGTCGGGGGTCGAGACCGAACCCTCATATCCGCCGGCCCACTTTCCGAATACGCCGGTGGTATAACCGTTATCCTTGAGCAGTTCGGGGATGATGATGTGTTCGGGGTCGTATGGGTGCTGACCTACCACCGCGAAATCTTTGTTGTTGCCGTACATAACGATATCGGCATTGCGCCAGTACTCTTTGTTGCCGCGCACTGAGGTATGGCCGGTATGCTGACCGGTCATGAGCGAAGCGCGCGAAGGAGCGCTCACGGGGCTGCCTGCATAGGCCTGCGTGAAACGCATTCCGTGAGCGGCGAGAGAGTCGATGCAGGGCGTTTCGATATAAGGCTGTCCGTAGCAGCCCAAATCGCCGTAGCCCATGTCGTCGCACATGATGAATATGATATTGGGCGACTTGCCGTCCTTGCCCAATGCGGCCGTCGTGGTATTGCATGAGGTGGCACACAATGCTCCGAGCGAGGCCATTCCGAATGAGAGTTTGTACTTGTCCATAATCATTTCAGGTTTGTTTACCACAAAGATATGCATATTTTTTGAAAATGGCGATATTTTCCCTATCTTTGGCGATATTACGGACGGTAAAAATTGCTAAACATGAAAGGAATCGTGCTTGCCGGAGGAAGCGGAACGCGGCTCTACCCCATAACCAAAGGAGTCAGCAAACAACTGCTGCCGGTATATGACAAACCGATGATATATTATCCGATTTCGGTGCTTATGCAGGCAGGCATCCGCGATATTCTTATCATATCGACCCCCGTAGACCTGCCGGCATTCCGACGTCTGCTCGGTGACGGCAGCGACTTCGGCGTAAGTTTCCGATACGCGGAGCAACCCTCGCCCGACGGCCTCGCACAGGCATTCATTATCGGAGAAGAGTTCATAGGAGATGACTCCGTGTGTCTTATCCTCGGAGACAACCTCTTTCAGGGCGCAGGACTCGAACGTATGCTCCACGACGCAGTGAACACAGCCGAAAACGAACGCAAAGCCACCATATTCGGATATTGGGTAAACAATCCCGAACGTTACGGCGTGGCGGAATTCGACCGGCAGGGAAACTGTCTGTCGATAGAGGAAAAACCCGAAAATCCGAAATCGAACTATGCCGTAGTGGGGCTTTACTTCTACCCCAACAAGGTCGTGGATATAGCCAAACGCATCAAACCCTCGGAACGCAACGAACTTGAGATAACATCCGTAAATCAGGAGTTTCTCAACGACGGCGAACTGAAGGTTCAGACCATCGAAAACGGCTTCGCATGGCTCGACACCGGCACTCACGACTCTCTGTCGGAGGCCTCGATATTCGTGGAGGTGATGGAGAAGCGTCAGGGACTCAAAATCGCCTGTCTCGAAGGTATCGCCTACCGCAAAGGCTGGATTACCGAAGAGAAAATGCGGGAACTGGCCCGACCCATGCTCAACAATCAGTACGGACAATATCTGCTGAAGGTTATCGACGAACTCAAAAGAAACAAGACAAGTGAAGATAATTAAAACCGACATCGACGGCGTAGTGATAATAGAGCCTGAAATCTTCGGCGACAGTCGCGGGTACTTCTTCGAAAGCTATTCGCAGCGCGAATTCGACGAAAAAATAAGGCCCGTAAGATTCGTTCAGGACAACGAATCGCGTTCGCATTACGGCGTGGTGCGCGGTCTTCACTTCCAGAAAGGCGTTCATGCCCAGTCGAAACTCGTGAGGGTAATAGAAGGACGCGTACTCGACATCGCCGTAGACATCCGGCGCGGTTCCCCCACCTTCGGCCGTCATGTGGCAACGGAACTCTCCGCCGAAAACAAACGGCAGCTGTTCATTCCGCGCGGATTCGCCCACGGATTCTCCGTACTCTCCGAAACCGCGCTGTTTCAGTACAAATGCGACTATCCCTATACCCCCGAAAGCGAAGGCGCAATCGCATGGAACGACCCGCAGACAGCCATAGACTGGAGAATCCCTGTTCATGACATTCTGCTGTCGGAAAAGGACCGGCACAACCCTCTTCTCGGCGAGGCGGAGGAGCTGTTCGACTACTCAACGGATTATTATGCTTAACATCCTGACAACCGGAGCCGACGGTCAGCTCGGCAGCGAGCTGCGAATCCTTGCGGAGAACTCTGCAAACAACTTCATATTCACCGACATCGCCCGACTCGACATAACCGATGCCGATGCCGTGAAGAGCTTCGTTACGGAGTGCCGACCCGACGTAATAATAAATTGCGCCGCCTACACCGATGTGGAACACGCCGAAGATGACGAACAGACCGCATACGGAATAAACTGCACGGCAGCTGAAAATCTCGCACAGGCGGCGAAACTCGCCGATGCGCTTTTGATTCATATCTCCACCGACTACATATTCGACGGCAACAGCCGCACACCCTACACCGAAGATATGCCCGCAGCCCCGCTGAATGCCTACGGCCGCACCAAACTCGCAGGCGAACAGGCAATCATCGGGTCGGGGTGCCGTTACATCATTCTGCGCACGGCGTGGCTCTATTCCGGATTCGGACGCAACTTTTTGAAAACCATGCTCCGCCTTACCGCCGAAAAAGAGTCAGTGAATGTGGTTTCGGACCAGTTCGGATGCCCGACCTATGCAGCCGACCTCGCACAGGCCGTTTTCGACATAGCAGAGAGCGACTCGCTCCGAATCAATCAAGGAGTATATCATTTCACCGGCGAAGGCGAATGCTCGTGGTACGATTTCGCCTGCGCAATAGCCGCCGAAGCCGGCAACAACGGGTGCAAAATCACTCCTTGCCGCACGGAAGAGTTCCCCTCAAAAGCGAAACGACCCGCATACTCGGTACTCGACAACAGCAAATACAAACGCACATTCGGAGCAGCAATACCCCATTGGAGGGAGTCCGTGCGGCGCTGCATAAACAGAATAAACAACGATTCGATATGAAACGCAGAATCCTTATAACCGGAGGCGCCGGATTTATCGGCTCGCACGTGGTCAGACTCTTCGTGACCAAATATCCCGATTATCTTGTCGTCAATCTCGACAAACTCACCTACGCCGGTAATCTGGCCAATCTCAAGGATGTGGAACTTGCTCCCAACTATCGTTTCGAAAAGGGCGACATCTGCGACGGCGAAACCGTGAACGGAATTTTCGAAAAATACGACATCGACGGCGTGATTCACCTCGCGGCCGAAAGCCATGTGGACCGCTCGATAAAAGAGCCGCTTACCTTCGCCCGTACCAATGTAATGGGTACGCTCACACTGCTCGAAGCAGCCAAACACCGCTGGAGCGGCAATTACGACGGCAAACTCTTCTACCACATTTCGACCGACGAGGTCTACGGCGCTCTGCCTTTCGACGGCTCGATGTTCACCGAAGAGACCAAATATGCTCCGCATTCGCCATACTCGGCATCGAAAGCCTCGTCGGACCACTTCGTGCGGGCTTATCACAACACCTACGGAATGCCCGTCATCGTCACCAACTGCTCGAACAATTACGGACCTTATCAGTTCCCCGAAAAACTGATTCCGCTCTTTATCAACAATATACGCAACCGCAGACCGCTGCCCGTCTACGGCCGGGGCAAAAATGTGCGCGACTGGCTCTACGTCGAAGACCATGCACGCGCAATCGACACCATATTCCACAACGGCAAGGCCGCCGAAACCTACAACATAGGCGGATTCAACGAATGGCGCAATATCGACCTCATAAAGGTAATAATACGATGCGCCGACAGAATAATGGGCAACCCCGAAGGCTTTTCCGAAGAGCTTATAACCTACGTCACCGACCGCGAAGGACATGACCTGCGCTATGCAATCGACGCTTCGAAACTCAGGGACGAACTCGGATGGCAGCCCTCATTGCAATTCGAGGAGGGAATCGAAAAGACCGTCCGCTGGTATCTCGACAATCAACAGTGGCTCGACAACATCACCTCGGGCGATTACGAGAAATATTACGAAGAGATGTATCTGAAACGATAGCGGTTCGGACTCGAACGGGACGAACGCGAAAACGTCCATCCCCGTGTCATCTCGGGCGGAACGAAAAACATACCCTTGTCATCCTGAGCGAAACGGCTCCCTCCTTTGTCATCCTGAGCGGAGCGATAGCGTAGTCGAAGGATCTGTTAGAGTATACGCGATTGTGTGCCGTTACGCGAACTACATACTGACTGCCCTATGCCACCAGATCTTTAACCTTCGGTTCTCCTCCTTCGCACCTCGGCAAAAAGTGCAAGCACTCTTTGCCCTCGGTTTGGCGT
>JAFLRS010000034.1 GCA_022511355.1 Alistipes sp. | reverse complement strand
CAGCACGAAAACCACCCCCAACGACACGGGCAGTCCTCCCGCAGTGGCGACTTTCGCGAACAACTGGTCGCTCTTGGGCGGCAGCGCCACTCCCGCATCGGCCGCATACATATAGAGCAGAACACCCAACATAAGAAACATTACGATAATGGCAATCTGACACAAAGCCGTTATCATGATGTTTATCTGCGCGTCGCGTTTTGTGCGGCAGCTGATATTGAGCTGCATCATATCCTGGTCGAGACCGGTCATAGCCACAAGCACGAATACCCCGGCCCAAAACATCTTCCAGAAATATCGCGACGACGAAGGGTCATCGAAAAAGAATATGCGCGAATATTCGCTCGCCCCTATCTCGTGCAGCATCCCCGCGAACGAAAGCCCCATGGCACGGGTTATGAACAATATGCTCAGCACCAAACTCGAAACCAGACACAGAGTCTTCAGCGAATCGGTCCATATCAGAGAACGAACTCCGCCCCGACCCGTATAAAGCCACACCAATATCATGGTGGCGGCAACATTGACGGCAAACGGCACTCCGAATGCATCGAAAACCAGCAGCTGCATGACCGCACACACCGGAAAAATCTTGAGCGAAGCTCCCAATATTTTGGATACAAGAAATATAACCGCACCGGTACGGTGAGCGGTGATGCCGAAACGGTCGTCGAGATACTCATACAGCGAAACTATGCGCTTTCGGTAGAATACCGGCACCATGACGAAAGCCAGTATGCACTGACCCGCCGTGAAGCCCATAACCATCTGAAGATAGGAGAAAGAATCGGCCGCCACCGAACCCGGAACCGAAACGTATGTAACACCCGACATCGCCGCACTTATCATCGCCAAAGCACTCATATACCACGTCGTGCGGTGATTGCCGACAAAAAATCCGGCATTGTCGCTGTGCCGTCCGGAAAAATAAGATACGACGAACAGGACAATTACATAAACGAATACCGTAATTATTACAGCAAAAGGTGTCATTCGACCGTTTTTTATGCAGACGCAAAGATAAGAAAAAAAGAACGAGATGACATTTATTCCGATTTTGTTTATTATTTTTGTGCCACAAAATATTTCGGAACAATACGAAAAAAAGAAATTTGCAAACCTATGACGAAAAAATTGAAAATTCGCGATTTGACGCTCCGCGACGGACAACAGTCCTCTTTCGCAACACGAATGACTCAAGAGCAGATAGACCGCTGTCTGCCGTTCTACAAGGATGCCAACTTTTACGCCATGGAGGTTTGGGGCGGCGCAGTGCCCGACTCGGTGATGCGCTATCTCAATGAAAATCCGTGGACCAGACTCGAATCTATCCATCACGAAATAGGCAGCGTATCCAAACTCACCGCTCTCTCGCGCGGACGAAACCTCTTCGGATATGCTCCCTACACCGATGAAATTATCGACGGTTTCTGTCGCAACGCCATCGAAAGCGGACTCGGCATTATGCGCATCTTCGACTGTCTCAACGACGTGGACAACGTAAAATCCACTATCAAATATGTGAAAAAGTATGGCGGAATCGCCGATTGCGCAGTCTGCTACACGGTAGACCCCAAATACCCCGAAATCTCGTTCTGGGGCAAACTCATCGGCAAAAAGAATCCCGCCCCCGTCTTCACCGACGACTATTTCATCGGCAAGGCCAAACAACTCGCCGAACTCGGCGCTGACATGATTACCATAAAGGATATGTCGGGACTCATCCCGCCCCGAAGAGTCAGCACGCTCATCAAAAAACTCAAACAAAACGTATCCATACCCATCGACTTCCATACCCACTGCACACCCGGCTACGGTCTGGCTTCGGTATATGCAGCCATAGCCGCAGGAGTGGATGTGGTCGATACCAACTGCTGGTGGTTCGGCGGCGGTACCGGCGCACCCGCTCTCGAACTGGTCTACATCTTCTGTCAGAAACTCGGCATCGATTTGGGAGTGGACATGAAAGCCGTATCCAAAATCAACGAACAACTCAAGTCGATACGTTCGGAACTCAATATCTCCGTATTCGGCGAGGATAAACCCGCACCAAAACCCTTCGACCCCGTAACGGACGAAATACCCGCAGAGGCGGCCGCACTGCTCGACAAAGCCGTGACCGCAGCTCAAAACGAGGATTTCGACACGCTGCTCGAAGCCGCACAAGCCATCGAAGCCTACTTCGGATTCCCCGCCCCCAACAAACTCGTACAGGAGGCCGAAATCCCCGGAGGTATGTACTCCAACATGGTGGCTCAGCTCAAATCGCTCAAAGCCGAAGAGATTCTGCCGCGTGCAATGGAACTGATTCCTCCCGTGCGTCTGTCGGCAGGTCTGCCCCCGCTCGTGACTCCCACTTCGCAAATCGTTGGCGCTCAGGCCGTAAGCTGCGCACTCGACGAAAAGGCCGGACGCGCAATGTACACCACCAAAAGCTCGCAGTTCGTAAGCCTCGTGAAGGGCGAATACGGTCATACTCCCGTCAAAATCGACCCCGAATTCCGATTCAAAATCTGCGGCGTGCGCGAAGAAACCCCCTATGACACCTCGAAGTACACCATGCAACCCAATCCCGAACTCCCGCAGGCCGGCGGCGTAAAACTCGCAGCCGACGAAAAGGAGGTTCTGCTCCTCGAACTCTTCCCCGCCGTGGCAAAAACCTTCCTCACCAATGCCAAAGTTGCGGCATACGAGAGCGAACAGGCCAGAATCGCAGCCGAAAAGGCGGCAGCGGCCGAACCCGCAAAAGAGTTCCTGCCGATTGTTGGCGAAACCGTAAATGCTCCGCTGCCCGGACGCATCCTCGAAGTGAAAGTCAAGGTCGGCGACAAAATCGCACGCGACCAGGAAGTGGTAGTACTAGAAGCCATGAAGATGGAAAACTCGATTACGTCGGACTACGTAGGCACCGTTCGTCAGATCTTCGTGGAGGTCGGCGACACCGTTCCGAGCGACGGTCCGCTTGTCGAACTCGAATAACGCAAGACCATAAAACCGAACGGGGAGGTATTCATTCCGAATACCTCCCCGTTTTATTAAACGACCCCGCCGCTCTATCGTATGCGGTCGAGAGAACGAACCAGCACCTCGTCGCGGAATGTGGCACGCAAGGCCAAAACCGTAAAAACAATGGCCGGCAGCGGCAGAATAACGCCCGCCTTAAGGCTCGCCGCTCCGAAAGGCATTCCCGAAACCGCACGATAGCAGAGATAGCAGTATACCGCCATCATGATGATGCCGCCGGCAAGCAGCACCAACTCCACTACGCACAGCCGAACCTGCAACATACGGCGTTTGAAAAGAAAAATCGTAACGAACGGCAGCAGAGCCGACAACGAAAGCAGTATGCCCATATATACGGTCGGCTGCGAAGCCTCGCCGCCCGATTCGCTCAACATGAACGCCCGAAGCGTATATTCATTCATTCCGTCGGTATAGGCCGCCAACGGCAACAGCAACATGGCTCCGGCACATACCGCCGCCAGCAACAAGTACAAACTTTGTATTCTCTGTATCATAGCAATTTACAATGTTTTATCTATCAAATAGCGGTTTCGGTCCGAAGAGCAGCGATTCACAAGCTCGCCGATGAATCCGGCCAAAAACAGCATGACGCCAAGCACGACCGCCAACAGTGAAATGTAAAACAGCGGCTGTTCGGTAACTCCGCGCAACGGCAAACCGTGCAGCTGCTTCCAAAGTTTGGAGGCAATCACCCACACTGTCGTACATCCGCCCAGCAGAAACATTACGGTGCCCAAACCGCCGAAAAAGTACATCGGCGAACGGCCGAAATGCGACATGAAAGTGACGGTTATCAAATCGAGATAGCCCTTAATCATACGCTCCATGCCGAACTTCGAATGGCCGAATTTGCGTGCGTGATGCTCGACAACCTTCTCGCCGATATTGCGGAATCCGGCATACTTCGCCAAAATGGGTATATAACGGTGCATCTCGCCGTAAACCTCTATCGACTTCACCACCTTAAGACGATATGCCTTCAGGCCGCAGTTGAAATCGTGAAGCTTGATTCCGGACACAAGGCGGGCCGTGAAATTGAAAAATTTGCTCGGCCAGCGTTTGCCTATAGGGTCGTAGCGGCGCTTCTTCCAGCCCGAAACCATATCGAAACCCTCTTCGAGTATCATGCGGCGCATCTCCGGAATCTCGTCGGGCGAATCCTGCAAGTCCGCATCCATAGTGAATACTATCTCCCCCGTCGCAGCACCGAATCCGCAATAGAGCGCAGCCGATTTGCCGTAATTGCGCATGAATCCTATCGCTTTCGTATAGGGATAGCGCTGTTTCAACTCCTCGATGACACGCCACGAATCGTCGGACGAACCGTCATCGACGAATATCGTCTCGCAGGTGAGCCTCTCGCGGGTGACGACCCGGTCAATCCATGCCGCAAGCTCGGACAACGATTCCGCCTCGTTGTAGAGCGGAATAACTACTGAAATGTCGGGTCTTCTACTCATTTGACTCTTTATCGTTGTTTTCTCCGCCGTCGAACAGATTCGGTTCACGTTTTACACCCGCTGCAATAAACAGGCCGACAAGCATACCCCAGAATCCGTAACTGAATATCGACGAGGAAATGGTTGCGAATATGCCCGGCTCCTGCTGCTCGGCCAAAGAGGAAAGCAGCGCATTGTACATCGCCGGAGAAGTGCCGCCCATGTTGGCCATCAGCCGCTGCATGGTGTCGAGCAGATGCTCCACATAGTTGTCGTATCCGACTATCCAGTGCATATAGACATAACGGCCGAAACCGGCTATCACTCCGGCAAATACGGCGGTCCACAAAACATAAAGCAATCCCTGAGAATAGGAGTAGCCCGTTATCTCGTCGCCGTAACGCTCTGCAGCCCGCTTCGAAAAGCGGTACAGCAGCCACACATAGACCGCACACACCGCAATATCGCACACCGATGCCAGCAGCATCACGCCCATCGACGACGACTTAAGAATAATCGTCTGCTCCAAAATGTAGAAAGCCAGCATCATGGCTCCAAGTATCGCCCCCTTCGAGGCGACATCATTCCAGTATTCGTTTCTCTTCATAATCGTCACAATACAGATTGTTTGCTCAAAGATAACGCTTTTTTGAATATATTCCGATTTTTTTGCCTATCTTTATCCAATCAAAACCCGTTTTGAAAACCGAAAACCTATGAGAATTATAAAAACAGCTGTCGCATTAGCCGCATTGGCTATTGCAATCCCCGCAATTCAGGCGCAGGAAAACCCCGAGCAGAAAGCTCAACGCATGGAGTGGTTCGCACACGCCAAACTCGGTATATTCATCCATTGGGGCATCTACTCCAAAGGCGACGACTCCGAAAGCTGGCCAATATTCAACGCGCGAATGACCGTGGATGATTACATGAAACAGGCCGAATGCTTCACCGCCGACAAGTACGACCCCGCAGAATGGGCCAAACTCATAAAGGAGAGCGGCGCACGTTACACGGTCATAACCACGAAACATCATGACGGCTTCGCTCTGTGGGACACACGGGCCGGCGATGTCAGCGCGGTTAAATCCTCGCCCGCCAAACGCGACCTCATAGCCCCGTTCGCAGAAGCTGTACGCAACGAGGGTATAAAACTCGGTTTCTACTACTCGCTCATCGATTGGCCCCGCTATGACTACCCCAATGTCCTGCGTTCGGGACCCGCTCGCTACGACATCGAAAAAGAACCCGAACGCTGGCAGCATTTTCTCGACTTCAACTCCGCTCAGCTGCGCGAACTCGACAGACAATGGCATCCCGACCTCTACTGGTTCGACGGCGACTGGGAATTCTCCGCCGAACAGTGGAAAGCTGCCGACATAGTGGCCATGCTGCGCGAAAACAACCCCCAAGTGGTGATTAATTCACGCATTCAGGGCTACGGCGACTACGATACCCCGGAACTCGGAATCCCCGTCGTGAAACCGCAATACAAATGGTGGGAAACCTGCATGACCATGAACGACTCGTGGGGATTCCGCATCGGCGACGATGACTACAAAAGCCCCATGACCCTTCTGCGTATGTTCGTGGACTGCATAGCGCACGGCGGCAATCTGCTCCTCGATATAGGCCCCCGTGCCGACGGCTCGATACCCGACGAGGAAAAAGCCATACTCAAGGAGTTCGGACGATGGACCTCGAAACACGCCGAAGCCATTTACGGCACACGTGCAGGCATACCCGCAGACCATGTTGCCGCCTACACATCGCTCAACGAAGCCGGCGACATACTCTATATATATCTGCCCTACCGACCCAACGAATCGGTGGAACTTAAAGGACTCAAAAGCCGCGTAAACAACATACGCGTCGTGGGCACCGACCGCAACGCCGACTGGAAACTTTACAACGACATTTCGTGGAGCGAAGTGCCCGGAGTATATTATATAGAGGTGCCCGAAGAGGCTCTCGATGAACGCATAACCGTTCTGGCCGTGGAACTCGACGAACCCGTAAGACTCTATCGCGGTTCCGGTCAGATAATCAGCATCAACGAATAAAACTTAACCGACAGATATGAAACGAATCACCCTGTTCGCCGCTGCAGCCGCTCTTATATGCTCGACGCTGCAGGCGCAAACTCTAACCGAAAAGTATGCCGCACAACTTACCGAACCGCGTACCTACGACTGCTACCGCACCTCCGAAAAGATACGCATCGACGGCAAACTCAACGAAAAAAGCTGGAAACTCGCACGACCGACCGAAGATTTCATCGACATTCGCGGCGAAGAGTATCCCCTGCCGTCGAAAAGAACATCGGCCCGAATGCTGTGGGATGACAAAAACCTCTACATAGGAGCCGTAATCGAAGAAGACGCCATCGTGGCGAAGCTCACCCAACGGGACACCATTATATATCACGACAACGACTTCGAAATATTCCTCGACCCCGACGGCGACGGCATAAACTACTTCGAAATCGAAACCAACGCCCGCGGAGTGGTACTCGACCTACTGCTCGACAAACCCTACCGCTCGGGCGGCAGCTTCTTCATACCGTGGAACTGCGAAGGATTGCAGCTCGCCGTTTCACGCGACGGAACACTCAACAAATCGTCCGACACCGACAAAGCATGGTACGTCGAGATGGCCATTCCGTTCGATGCACTCAAACGCGACTTCAAAGACCCGCGCGATTACAAAGTGTGGAGAATCAACTTCTCGCGCGTGGAGTGGCTCAAAAAAGAGGGCCCCGAAGAGAATTGGGTGTGGTCGCCCACCGGCCGCATAGATATGCATATGCCCGAACGTTGGGGATTCCTCCGCTTCGTGGATGCACCCGCAGGCAGCAACACTGCAGCGGAGTCGGAATCGCTCGACGGCGAGGCATATCGTCTGCTGTGGACGATGTTCTATGCGCAACTCGACCGCAAAGCCGCAAGCAACAACTATCTGCGCACTGCAGAGGATTTCATGCTTACCGACCCGGAGACCGGAGGACGCGAAATAACGGTCGAAGCTACAGCCGACGCCTTCAAAATCTCCGTCGCAGCGTCGCAGCCCGACCTGCGCTACACGGTCGATCAGAACGGACGCTTCGCCATAGAGAAAATCGAACCGCGCACCGTCAAAAACTGGATGTGGGTGCGGCCCGACACCTCGCTCAGCGACAGCGAATATGCCGACAAATTCCGCAAAGTACACGAAGCCGGCATCAGCGCAGTGCTGTTCGAAGGTTACGACAGCCGCATATTCCGTCTCTGCAAAGAGGCCGGACTCGAAGCCCACTACTGGAAATGGACCATGAACCGACGTGAACTGCTCGATTCGCACCCCGAATGGTATGCCGTGAACCGCAACGGCGATTCGAGCCACGACAAACCCGCATACGTCGAATATTACCGCTTCCTCTGCCCCTCGCACCCCGAAGTGGCCGACTATCTCGCCGAAGATTATCTGCATGACAGCAATCTGCCATACGTGGACGGCGTGCATCTCGACTACATACGTTTCCCCGACGTGATTCTGCCCGTAAGCCTCTGGCAAAACTACGGCATAGAACAAACCTCGGAACATCCCGAATACGACTACTGCTACTGCGACCTCTGCCGCAGCAAATTCCGCCAACAGACAGGCATCGACCCGCTCGAACTCAAATACCCCATGGAAAATCAGTCGTGGATAAACTTCCGACTCGATGCCATAACCCGCATCGTACATCAGATAGCCCAAAAGGTCAAGCGAAACGGCAAATTCATATCATCGGCCGTATTCCCCGGCCCGTCGATGGCAAAAAAAATGGTGCGGCAGGATTGGGGCAACTGGCCTCTCGACGCCTACTTCCCCATGATTTACAACGGATTCTACTATGAAGGACCCGAATGGATAGGACGTTCGGTGGCCGAAGCCGTGAAAGCGGTGGCAGGTCGTGCCGACATCTATGCCGGTCTGATGTTCCCCGACATCAAAGGCGACGACTTCGAAAAAGCCCTCGACGCCGCATTCGACAACGGAGCATCGGGAGTCTCGTTCTTCGACGGCCCCGACGACGAATATCTCCCCAAACTGAAAGAGTATCTCGACAAACGGGGATTCGTTCCTCAAAACTGATTCCTCGGTAAACCTCAAAAAGAGAGGCGCTGCCCGCAGGCAGCGCCTTTTCCGTTCAGCACATTTCACATTCAGTGCGTCGCCTTGTACCACGACGTCTCCCGCAGCGCGGGATTAAGAAATTCGAGCATAAGACGGTCGTATGACTCTTCATCCATGGTCGGAATGCACCGCTCGTCGGGAGTGAGCGTTATGCCGCAATACCTCTCAATAGCATTGAACGACAGATTGTAGTCGGAGTAGAATAGCGGCGTATGAACGCTGTACGTCACACACTCCGACAAAAGCTCCCTCAACTCGGAAACAAGCGTTTCATCGGCACAGAACTGCGAATAGTAATCCTCGACATCGTAGAACCAATGGCCCGCATATCTGTTGAAAAAACGACCGTCACGTCCATCATAGACCTGAACCGCCGAAGCATCGAAATCTTCATTTACAGGCGCCGAATTGATGCGCTTCACCACCCCGGCCAAAGCCTCCAGCTTCGAGCAGTCGATAACCGACAGACAGCCCGACTTATAAAAATAATCAGAATAGAAGTCGAGATAGGCATCGCACACCGTGCGGTAGTCACCCTCGAAAATCGCACGCAACTGCTTTTTGTACGGCGAACCGTCGCCCATAATCTCGCACGGAGAGGCTATGACGTATGACGCCATATCGCGCAATTCGTATACGGCCTCGAGCGACGCCATAAAGCAGACATCGAAATAGAGGCAGTCGAACACCGTATCCGTCGCCTGCAGCCCCTCGGCCAGCTCCGAAATATCGAGCAGAACGTTATCTTCACCTATGGTTCGCGTAATCATCTCATCGAGCGGCAGCGACAACGAAAAGCCGGAATCCGATTTCAGTCCGTATGTCTGAGTCGGCGAATTGACCTCCGGAAGCCACGCCGTAGAGTGTCCCAAAAATATTACCGAATAGCGCTCCGCCGGCGCATACTCCATCATTCGCCGCAGATTGTCGCCCAACATCTCAGCCGTCAGCCTGTCGGAAGGCAAATCGACACTCTCCAGCGTCACCTCGCACAACTCGCGGCTCGTTTCGTCGATATAAATCTCGCGAATCGAAGCCGAACTATCCGACTCCTGCCAAAATACGACCAAAGAGTTGCCGCTCAAAGCGAAATCGTCCACCGCCGACTTCATATCACGCAGATTCTGGGTAAGGTAATATCTCAACGACCGACCGAAAAAGTATGCAAGCATACTCTTTTCACCACGTTTCAGCTCGGGAAGTCTCACAATCTGAACAATCTCCCTCACATCGCTGTCGTCGATGGCTATCGTGACCGTTCCCAACTCGACAGGCGAACTTAACGGCTCCTCGGGCAGCGGAGCGCTCACCATCACCTCGACATTCCCCTTCTTGCCCGACAAAGGCCATACATCCAAATCCTCGCCGTCAACCTCGATATGCCATTTGCGGTTGGCCTCGAAACTGAATGTATATGACTCCTCTTCATAAAGCATACGCACCGTACTCAAATCGCCCGTTACGGTTATAACACCGTCGTTTACCTCGACGTGACCGGACGACTTGCACCCGCAAACCGCAAAAACAACGGCCTGCAACAACAAAATATGTATTGATATACGTCTCAAAATGTCGGATTTACACGATGCAAATTTAACAAAATCTACTTACTTGTACTCCCTCGGCTTCAGATTATTGAACTGCCATGTGCGTTCGCGTTTGAATGTATAGCCCTCGGGCTTGTTCCAGTAAATGCGGCTGAAATCGAAATAGAACCCCTTGGCCTTCTCATGCGGCACATCGAAAGGCACATACTCCACATTGCGGCTTATGACACGGCTCTTCTGATAATCCCATCCGCGGGACGCTATCAGATCCAGTGCGTGCGAGAACATTATGATATGCATGGGACTCTTTTCGCGCAAACCGTCGCCCGACGACTCTATCACCCGAATAATGCCGTTAAACTTCTCGAAATATGCCTTTTCGCGGCGCGTATCGCCCAAAGCCCCGTAGGCATAGGCCAAAATATTGAGAATCTGAGGACTGAACGGGTCATGCTCCAACGACTTGACACCCGCCATTATCAACTCGTCGATATCGCTCACCAACGGCTCCTCGATGGCAATCTTCGACATTATCTCCATAACCCGCACATAATTGGGGTCGGACTGCAACGGACGGTAATGCTCCGAAAATGCGAATCCGTAGTAGAGATAGAACAACTCGTCATCGGCCATCGGAACACTCCACTCGTCGAAACGCAACTTAAGATTCGGATAGTAATACGGCGACGAAGCATCGGCAGTCTTGCCGTAAATGTCGTCATTGTCGGGCACGGCTCCGAATACACTGCCGCCGCAAACCGCCGTCAATAAAACCGCGATAAGATACTTGAACAATCCGTGCAAAAACTTCATAGCGGTATTATAACGCAAAAACTACCGCAAATCGTATTTGACGATATACTCCTTGAAGCGGTCGTAAAGCGCCGGAGTACCCTCTACCAACGGCAACCGCATCGTGCCGCCGATAATACCCTTGGCCTTAAGCGCACATTTGACGCCCGTGGGATTGCCCTCGGCAAACAACGCCGCAACAACCTCATCAAGAGGTGCATATGCCTCATCCGCAGCCGCAAAATCGCCCTTCATGGCAAGCTCAATGCAGTGGCAGAACTTCTGCGGGAAAAGGTCGGCCGCAACCGATATGACACCGTCGCCGCCGCGGCGAATGACTTCCACAGCCATGCCGTCATCGCCCGACAACACCAGAAAATCGCGGCTCGCACGCTCGCGTATAACACGCTCGATCTGCTCGATGTTGCCCGACGCCTCCTTCACACCTATAACATTGGGGCACTCCGCAGCTATGCGCAGCGTGGTTTCGGGCAGCATATTCACACCCGAACGACCCGGAATGTTATAGAGTATCACCGGCAGAGGCGAATTCTCGGCAACGCATTTGAAATGGCGGAACAGACCCTCCTGCGAAGGCTTGTTATAATAGGGGGTGACACTCAAAATGGCATCCGCACCCTCGAGGTCTATCTCGTGCAGCTGGTCGAGAACCTCCGACGTGGAGTTTCCGCCTACACCTATCACCAACGGAACACGTCCCGCAATGTGACGCTTCACGAAAGCGGCAACAGCAACGCGCTCGGGAATGTACAGCGTAGGGGTTTCGGCCGTCGTGCCCAAAGCGACAATGTAGTCGATGCCGCCGTCGATAATGTAATCGATGACACGACCCAATGCCTCGTAATCAATTGCTCCATGTTCGTCGAACGGCGTAATCAATGCCGCTCCGGTTCCTCTGAATTTATTCTGTATCATAATAGTTTGTGGTTTTTATCTCTTAAAACAGTTTACCTTGCGACGGCATCTCCGCCGACTCCGTGTTCTGCGGCTCCTCCACCGCCGCCGGCTGACTCTCCTCCGCACCCTCGAGCATACTGACAAACTCCTCCTCGGAGATTATCCGCACACCCAACTTCTGCGCCTTCTGCAACTTCGCAGGCCCCATGTTGCGACCCGCAAGCAGATAATCGGCATTGGCCGAAACCGCCGCCAGATTACGGCCTCCGTGCGCCTCGATAAGCTCCTTAAGCTCATCGCGTGTATGGTACGAAAATACACCCGAAATGACAAACGACTTGCCCTCGAACAACGCCGACTCCAACGTCCGCTCCTCCTCTTCGAATTGCAGACCGGCACGACGCAAACGGTTTATAATGCGCAAATTATCTTCGTCGGCAAAATACTCGGCAATCGCCTCGGCTATCTTGCCGCCCACCTCCTCGGTCTCGGTAAGCTCCTCGCACGATGCCGACATTACCGCATCCAGCGTGCGGAAATGAGCCGCAAGGTATTTGGCCGTGGTCTCGCCTACAAAACGTATCCCCAACGCGAAAAGCACACGCCGGAAAGGCACCTGCTTCGAACGCTCGATGCTCTGAATGATATTCTCGGCCGACTTGTCGCCCAAACGCGGCAGCACCGCCAACTGCGACGCCTGCAAATCGTACAAATCCGACAAATCGTGAATCAATCCGCTCTCGAACAAAAGCTCCACAGTCTCCTCGCCCAAACCGTCGATATCCATCGCCTTGCGCTTGATGAAATGGATGATGCGCCCCAGAATCTGAGGCCGGCATCCGCTCTGGTTGGGGCAATAGTGCTTGCTCTCGCCCTCGAAACGCACCAAAGGCGTTCCGCATTCGGGACAGACATCTATATACTCGAATTCGCGGCTGTCGGCCGGGCGTTCCGACAACTCGACACCCGTAATCTTCGGTATTATCTCGCCGCCCTTCTCCACATACACGCTGTCGCCTATGCGAATGTCGAGCAGAGCTATCTGGTCGGCATTGTGAAGCGTGGCTCGCTTGACCACCGTACCCGCAAGCAGCACCGGTTCGAGATTGGCCACAGGCGTAACCGCCCCCGTGCGGCCTACCTGAAAATCGACGCTCAACAGACGCGTGAGCGCCTGCTCGGCCTTGAATTTATAGGCCACAGCCCAGCGCGGAGCCTTTGCCGTAGAACCCAATGCCCGTTGGTCGGAGTAACGGTTTACCTTTATAACCACACCGTCGGTCGGGAACGGAAGCCGCTTGCGCTCGTCGTTCCAGTATGCGATGAAATCGTCTATCTCCGCCGCCGAACGGCATATGCGAATGTGTTCCGAAACCTTGAAGCCCCATTCGCGGGCCTTGTTCATATTCTCCCAGTGCGAAGCGAACGGCAGAGAGTCGCCCGCCAACTGATATAGCGTACAATCCAGTCCGCGACGCGCCACAACCGCCGAAGACTGCTGCTTGAGCGTGCCGGCAGCCGCATTGCGCGGATTGGCAAACAGCGGCTCGCCCGCAGCTTCACGCTCGGCGTTTATCTTGTCGAAAGAGGCATACGGCATCAGTATCTCGCCGCGAATCTCGAAGAGCGGCGGGTAATCATCGCCCGACAGCACCAAAGGCACCGAACGGATAGTGCGCACATTGTTGGTAACATCGTCGCCCGAAGTACCGTCGCCGCGCGTAACAGCACGAACCAACGCTCCGTTCTCGTAGGTGAGCGAAATCGCAGTTCCGTCGAACTTAAGCTCGCATACGTATTCGGTCTCGCCGACCTCCTTCTCTACACGCGATATGAACTCGTGAAGCTCGTCGAGCGAATAGGTGTTGCCCAAAGAGAGCATCGGAAAACGATGCGCGACCGTCTTGAATTCGGTCGTGAGATCGCTGCCGACACGCTTGGTCGGCGAATTGGGGTCGTCAAACTCGGGGTGGGCGGCCTCCAACTCCTGCAACTCGCGCATCATGGCGTCGAACTCGTAATCGGCTATCTCAGGCGCATTATCGACATAGTATCTGTGATTGTGGTAGTTCAACTCCCTGCGCAACTGCTCTATCTTTTCGCCTGCCGTCATAATCGAAGAATTCGAAATCTTTGCGTAAAGGTACGCAAATTGTTTGTGAAAACCTCGAAAAAATAAAAAAATGATTTTTTTTAATACACGTAATCAAATTTTGCTTATAATTGCAAAAAATTTCAATACCCGTTATGACTAAACAAACAGAAAAAAAACATTTGGTCGCAAGCTTCAACAACCTCGCGCCTGAATTGCAGGATAAACTCAAGGAACTCTACCCCGCAGGCTTCGCAGATGCTATGATGAGAGTCGATAAACCCAACGGAGATTTCTTCTACGTGGTGCCCTTCGAAACCGACGAGGTAAGCTATATGGTGAAAATAGATGTCAAAATCGACGACCTCTCCGAAGACGATGACGACAAAGATTACTACGATGACGAAATCACCGGCGCCGACGACCTGCAGGAAGAACAATCCCAAACCGAAGAACTTACCGATGATGTAGATATTTGACAACTCCGATATTCAAAAAAACAGACAGCCGCTTTACTCCGAAGCGGCTGTTCTTTTTGCCGCCCAACCCCTTTTTTCGGCGAAAAATTTGCCGAAACCGAAAAAATAACTACTTTTGCAGCGGGTAAGTCTTATACGACCAGCTCCCGCAGAACTCCCCCAGGCGAGGAATCGA
>JAFLRS010000033.1 GCA_022511355.1 Alistipes sp. | reverse complement strand
CGGAATGGTTGGTCATAAACGGCTTTTCGAACAGCGCCTCTCCATTTTTGAACGAACGATACATACCGGCATTCTGTACCGCTGCGGTCGGTTGTTCGTAGGCATTGTACGTTGCCAGAAATGTAGTACCGAGTTCGCCTCCTGTGTAATACCACTCCGGCATCTCTGCCGCAATGTCGGGATTAGGCGTGTCACTTTCGACATCGGAACACCCGGTCGCAA
Source organism: Alistipes sp. (assembly GCA_022511355.1). GTDB lineage: Bacteria > Bacteroidota > Bacteroidia > Bacteroidales > Rikenellaceae > Alistipes. The sequence continues at coordinate 14,914 of JAFLRS010000033.1, read as the reverse complement.
AAGCGGCACATAGCAATATGAATAAACAAGTTCTTTTCATACCCATATCAGTTCTTCGAAAGTTCTGCCATTACTTTTTCGAGTACATCCACCAAATCGCTGCCTACAACCGTCACGGCAGCCGCCGCATCGGCATTTGTCGAAGCACTCTTGGCGAAGGGCTCGGGAATCTTCTCAATGGCGGCAATGGCCGTCTCGATTCGGTCGCGCAGTTCAGTATCGAGCGCGGGATTGATGCTGCGGATATAATCGCTCACCGACGCATCGCCTGCATTGCTGCCGCAGTAAGCGTTGCGGATGCTGATGATGTTGCCGACGAAATCGGCAATCGAATTAAGACTGTACGGTGACTCAATATAGTTCTTGTCCTCGCTCGATGAACCCAGCACGGGGCGGCCGATCTTGGTATTGCCCACCTCATCGGCGATGTCGATGCAGCCTTGTATCAAATCCTCGGCAGCCTCCTGATAGGTCTTGTACCGGCTCGGAACACGACCCGCATTCTTCATGCTCAGGCCGTAGTCGAACGACGGCGCCAGTTCAGCCTCCGCCAAAATCACAGCCTTCTCCTCTGAAATGTTGTCCATGCCCGCCCACGAAGCCTCCAACAGAATGCACTGATTGCGCAAATCCTCCGCTACGGCACACAAATAGACCAACTCCTCACGCGCATAGTTAAGACTGTGAGTCTGCGACTTGTCGCCGTTGTCGGCAAGCTCGAAAAGCAGATACTCCACGGCATGAAATCCCAACAATCCGTAACCCGCATTGTTGTCGATGCTCCAACTCTTGCCGCTGCGCAAATACTCCAGCTGATTCTCCATGGCATTCTTGTCCAACGGCCACGAATCGATATGAGGGTCGATATTATAGTCGGCGGCCGCCCCGAACAGAAAAGCCTCGCTCCTCTCCCAATAATCACGACTCGCATTCCAGTACTCGCCCGCAAGCTCCACCTTGCCGCTCGTCAGCGAACCCGACTCGAACGCCTCGAATATATCATCGCACGCCGACGAAAGCAAAATCGCATTGTCGGCCATGCCCCGATAGGCGGGAATTACCGTCCGGTCCACATAGTGAACAATCGCCTCCTTCAGAACAGCCTCCTTCCCGTCGGCTTCGAAATCGCCGCCGCCACTCTCGCAGCTGCAAAAAACCAATGCCGCACACGGCAAAACCGGTACAAAAAATCTTCGCAGAAAATTACGTTTCATAAATAAAAAAGGTATAAAAATTTATCAGGTATAAAATCATCGTTTGAAAAGGCCCGAATAGGCTATGCCTATCGATACCGAAGGCTCGTTGTTGTACCTGCGGCCCAAAAGCCCGATACAGTACTCGCCCTTTACCACGATATCCCTTATCGGACGATAGTTGAATCCGACAGCCACGCGGTGACGGGCACACCATTCGTAATCCATAATCGAACCCTGCGTGCGGAACATCGAATCGTAATACTCATAGCGTCCGAACAGCCAGAACTGCTGCCCGCTAACGGCCGGACGACGCGACAATCCGAAAAAGTCGTATCCGGCTTCGAATCCGCCCGCAATCGCATCGGAGGCCACAGCCTGACGCGGCGAAGGCGAATCCTTGCGCATGGTCATATTGTACTTGGTGATAAGTTCGGAATCGGTGAGGTGTCCGTAATCGAAATTTCCGCGCAAAATGAAGTTGCGGCACTCGTACACGAAGTCGAATGCCCCTATCGCAACCGTACCGCGGACATCCTTGTAACGCGGACTGTCGGTCGCCGAAAGAGTGTTGCGGAACGAATTGCCGACATAACCGCTCAACGACAGCCGCAAACCCCTGACAGAACAGTTGTCCACGCGAAAAGCCCCCGCACAGGCATTCGCAATCTTGAATTCGTAGGGAGAGCCTGCACCGTCGTGAATCCACCCCTGACGGCCGAAACGGTCCGAATCCAATCCCGGCAGAAACATCGCCTCATAGCGCCAGTCGCCAACCTCACCCCAAATGCTGATGCCGTTCTCGTGCCACGTGCAGGGCATAATCGTATTCTCGCCCTCGGGACGATAATTCGTGAAAAACTCGGTGGGCATATGGTGCATATTAACCGCCCCCACCGGCACTATTATGTGACCCGCCTTGATGTTTATCCTTCCGCCATGAAACGACTTGTTTATCCAGAACTGCTCCAAAGCAACCTCGCCGCCGCGTTCGATTTCGGACTCGTACTCGCCCGCCTCCTCCTCTTCAATCTCGACGGCACTGCCGACACCGCCGTGCTCGAACTCTATCTCGGTACCCGCACTCCAGCCGCGGCCGAAATCGTAACCCAACCACACCACCACGTGAGGCAAATCGAAACGACCGTGACTCTTGTCGTTCCTGTATGCGGACGCGTCGGTGTAACGCAAATATTTGTCACTGAAAAAATTGCGGGTATAGACCGCCTCGCCGTAACCCCCGACCGTCAGTCGCGAAGCTCTGTCGGCACGGCGAACCTCGCGCTTCAATGAGTCGAGGCGACGCTCGAGGGCATCCAACCTCCCCTCGACATCCTGCGCCCAAACCGCCGACGGCAACAGTAACGCCGTCACAATAAACAAATGGAAAAATCTCTTCATCTTGTCCGTCAGGTTTTGCATCTCAAAAATCCGAATGCAAAATTACCCGACAGACAACGACGGCACAATCCCAAAAAAAGGGTATTTTTTACACCTCTCCCGACACGGAATAATTATTTTTGGGGAACAGGCTCCGCTACTCCATAAGCAGAAACAGAATATAACAAGCTATCACCGCCAGCGAACAAACCGCCTTCACCGCCTTGTTGCGAACCGTAAGCACGGGCAGCATGAGCAGCGTCGCCACAGAACCTGAAAAGAGCAGCCAATCCACCTTCGGGTCGGAATAGTCGTAGACCGACGTGCGGAAACTCGCAATGTCGGCCACGCACAACACCATGAAATTGAACAGATTGCTGCCGACAATGTTTCCGACCGCTATATCGTAGTTCTTCATGCGGAACAGAGCTATCGTCGAGGAGACCTCGGGCAGCGAAGTGGCTACGCCCAACAACAGCGCACCCGCAAAACCGGCCCCTATCGAGAACTCCTCGGCCACGGCATCGGTGACATAGGTCATGGCGATGCTCAAACCTATGATGGCGATGCTCGCAAGCACGAAACGCACCGCAATAGCACGCAGCGAAAGTGTCACGGGCTCACTCTCCTCCCCGGCATCGGGAGCGGAACTCTCGCCCGACAAATGACGCACCGCCAACACATATATCACTATGAATATGAACGTTATAATATTCACCGTGCCCAACTCGATGTCGATAAAACCGAAACGGTCGGCCATCATAACCGCATATATGACAGCAAGATACACCGCCACCGCAATGTTGCCTTTAGCCGTGCGGCGGTTGCCCGTGCGTCCGATACAGCAAAGCATCACGCAGCAAAGCATGGCGATATTGAACAGGTCGCTGCCCAAAATATTGCCTATGCACATACTCGGCTTATGAAGCACCAGCACCGCCGAAAGACTGGTAAAAAGCTCGGGCAGCGAAGTTACGGCCGAAAGCAGAACTCCGCCCAGAAAAGCCCCCGACAAATTGGTGGTGCGGTCGATGAGGTCGATGTAGTGCGACGCACGTATAGAAGCGTAGACCACCGCCGACGCAACAACTATATAGAGCAGCAGCAAAAGCATGGCGGATTAACGTTTTTCGGCTTCACGTATGCGGGCGTCAATCCATGCGCGGATTTTGGGCGCAGGGTCCTCCCAGCCTTCGGGCTTCAGCACCTTGCCGTCCTTGGGATTGTAGTGAGGCTTGCCGTCGGGCCACAGTTTGGCCATATTGGCCCTCTGAACGATATCGAACAACTCGTCGGCCTCGAGACCCATCTCGACCATCGTTCCCAACGCAAAATAGATGAGGTCTATCATGGCGTCGGCCTGCTCGTAGATGTCCTCGGCAACCAAAAATTCGGAAACCTCCTCATTCATCCACTTGCCGCGGCTCAAAGCGCGTTTCTTGTCTATCATCTGCGGCTTCTCCGCAACGGGATGTCCGAATTTCAACTGAAATTCGCGAACATCATTCCACTCTTTTTTCATACTTAAAGCTTTGATTGCAATCGGATCACAAAGATATGCAATTTTTTCGACGACAATGCAAACTCCCCGATTTTTTTGGTTATCTTTGCCGGCGCAAACAAGCCCGGCAAACCAGTATGCCCATCCGCAAAGCAGAATTCAAATGCAGCTCCGAACGCATCTCGCAGGTTCCGAAAGACGAACTTCGCGACATAGCCTTCATAGGCCGCAGCAACGTCGGAAAATCTTCGCTCATAAATATGCTCACCGGACACAAAGGTCTCGCCAAAGTGTCGGGAACCCCGGGCAAAACCCGACTCATAAACCACTTCAAAATAAACGACAGCTGGTATCTGGTCGATCTGCCGGGATACGGATATGCACGAACCTCGAAAACCGCCCGCGACGAATTCGCCAAAATAATACTCGACTACGTGCTGCGTTGCGACAAACTCTTCTATCTGTTCGTACTCGTGGACTCGAGACTCGACCCGCAAAAAATCGACCTCCGATTCATAGAGATGCTCGGACATGAAGGCATACCCTTCGGAATAATATTCACCAAAGCCGACAAACTCTCCGCCGCTCAACTCAAACGAAGCCTCGACGCGTGGAACCGAACTCTCGCCCAACAATGGGAAACCCTTCCCCAAATGTTCGTGACATCCAGCTCCGACGCCCGCGGACGCGAACAAGTCATAAACTACATAGAATCGATATTGGAAATTGTTGAATAAGATGTTGAAAAGTCGGCACGCAAAGCCGGCTCTTTCTATCGAATAAACACTATATTTGCACCGTTAATCTACAACAACACCCTTAAACAGTTATGGCAATCCATAAAATCAAAATCTTCACGGGTCGCAGTTCCCGCTATCTCGCCGAAAAAATAGTGGAGAAATACGGTACCGAACTCGGTAATTCCGAGGTGCTCGAATTCAGCGACGGCGAATTCCAGCCCAGCTTCAACGAAACCATACGCGGTTGCACCGTCTTTATCGTCCAGTCCACTTTCCCGCCTTCGGACAACCTCATGGAACTGCTCATGATGATAGACGCCGCACGACGCGCTTCAGCTCATCAGGTCATAGCCGTCATGCCCTACTTCGGATGGGCTCGGCAGGACCGCAAAGACCGTCCCAGAGTGCCTATCACCGCAAAACTCGTCGCCAATATGCTTACAGCCGCAGGCGCCGACCGAATCATTACAATCGACATCCATGCCGACCAGATTCAGGGATTCTTCGACGTACAGATGGATACCCTCTACGCAAGCTGGGTTTTCGTCTCCTACATCAAATCCCTCGGACTCGACAACCTCTCCATAGCAGCCCCCGACATGGGCGCAGCAAAACGGGCCGCTCTCTATGCAAAAAAACTGCAAACCCCTATCATCATCTCGCATAAGGAACGCGCAAAAGCCAATGTAGTGGGAAGCATGACAGCCATCGGCGACGTCGAGGGACGAAACATCATCATCGTGGACGACATGATAGACACCGGAGGTACAATCTGCATGGCAGCCGATATGCTTATGGCACGCGGAGCAAAAAGCGTAAGAGCCGCCATAACGCACCCCCTGCTCTCGGGCAACGCCTACGAACGCATCAACGCCAGCGCACTCTCCGAAGTGATAGTCACCGACACCATTCCGCTCAACCCCGCGAAAGATTTGAGCAAATTTACCGTGATAACCGTCGCCGATATGCTCGCAGACGTCATCGAACGCGTACACAACTACAAAGAGATTTCTTCGCTGTATTCGCGCTAAACAGCCGATGCACCGACAAAAAAAAGACCGTTCCCGCACACGCGCCGGAACGGTCTCTCTTTTTTATCTCTACTCTTCGGAGAATTTGTAACCCACGCCTTTCACCGTAACTATGCGGCTGTCGTCGGTTTTGCGGCGCAGACGACGTATGTGAACATCTATCGTGCGGGTCCCCACAACAACCTCGCTGCCCCACACGCGTTCGTAAATCTCCTCGCGCGTGAACAACCGCCCGGGAGAAGAGTACAGCAGGTCGAACAACAAAAACTCCTTGCGCGGAAGCTCGATGCTGCGGCCATTCCACAACAGCGTATGCCGCTCGCGGTCGAGCACCACCGACGGCCTCTCCGATGAGTCGTCGATGCGCCGCAGAATGGCACTGATGCGGCTTTTCAAAAGATTCATCTTTATAGGCTTGGGGATATAGTCGTCGGCACCGGCAACGAAACCCGTAATCTGATTCTCATCCTCGCCCAACGCCGAAAGAAATACAATATGGGCATCGGCAGTCTCGGGCAGCGAACGCAATTGCCGGCAGGCAGCCAATCCGTCCATCACCGGCATCATGCGGTCGAGCAAAATCAGGTGAGGACGCGCCGCCAACGCAACCCGCACCGCTTCGGCTCCGTCGGCCGCCGTGAAAACCTCATAACCCTCTTTCACAAGGTTATAACCCACGAATTCAAGTATGTCCGGCTCGTCATCGACGATAAGTATGCGGTGTGCCATCGCTCTCCTGAAAAATAATTGTCACGCGAAGATAATAAAAATCCGCAAACATGATGACGGAACCGAGAAAAATGGTTATATTTGCGCTATTATAGACTATAAAAAGGAGTAAGGAGATGGTCACCAATTCAAAGACAACAGCCGGAATTTCGCCCGCTACGGAGGAATTGCAGCAGATGGCCGAGGCAACTCAGATTGACGCCGCGGCTCAAACCACCGCCGACCGTTCGGCATCCGCCGAAGATATACAGGATGAAACCGCAGCAGTCGCAGACGAAAACAACAATCATTCAGGCGACCTTGCAGATGCCGGAAACGAATCCGCCGAGGCTCAATCCGCTGCCGACGAATATGCCGGACGCACCAAAAACGAACTGCTCGAACTGCTCGAACAGGCCCTCGGCGAAAAACCCGTACTCAACCTGCGACATGAGGTCGAAGCCATAAAGGTGGCCTTCTACAAAATGCGACGCGCCGAAGTGGACGCCGAACACAAAACTTTCATCGAAGCCAACGGCGAAGAGGCCGAATTCAGCCCCTCCAACGACGACGCCGAACTCAAACTCAAAGAACTCCTCAAAGAGTACCGGCGACGCAGAGACGAATTTACCGCCGACCTCGACAAAGCCAAAGAGGAAAACTATCGCACCAAACTCGCCATAATCGAAGAACTTAAAGAACTTATCGATACCGACGAAACCCTCGGCAGCACCTTCGCCCGATTCCGCGAACTCCAACAGCGCTGGAAAGATACCGGAGCAGTGCCCCAACAACACGTCAAGGATTTGTGGGAAACCTACAACCTCTATGTCGAAAACTTCTACAACTTCATAAAAATCAACAAGGACCTCCGAGACCTCGACCTCAAAAAGAATCTCGAACGCAAAGAGGCCCTCTGCACCGAAGCCGAAGCTCTCGCCGAAGAGAAGTCGATAATCGACGCCTTCAACCGTCTTCAGAAACTCCACGACGAATGGCGCGAAACCGGCCCCGTCGCCAAAGAGTTCAAAGAACAGTTGTGGGAGCGTTTCAAAGCCGCTTCCACGGTGGTGAACAAACGTCATCAAGCCTACTTCGAAATGCTCAAGGAGGAACAGGTGCGCAACCTCGAACAGAAAAGCCGTCTGTGCGAAGAGGTCGAAAAACTCGTCGAATCGCAGCCGGCCACCCTCAAGGCATGGAACCGCGCCACCGAAAAACTTCAGGACATACAGACCCGCTGGAAAGGCATAGGATTCGCACCGCGCAAAGAAAACAACAAAATATACGAACGTTTCCGCGCCGCCTGCGACAATCTGTTCGAAATGAAACGCGCCTTCTTTGCGTCGCTCCGCGAAGAGATGGACGGCAACTACAAACTCAAAGTGGAAATATGCGAAGCCGCCGAGGCTCTGCGCGACAGCGAAGAGTGGAAAGAGGCTACCGACAAACTCATAGCCCTGCAAGCCGAATGGAAAAAAATAGGCGCCGTATCGCGCCGTCATTCCGACACCCTGTGGAAGCGTTTCCGTGCGGCCTGCGACTCGTTCTTCGAACGCAAAGCCGCCCACTTCGCATCGGTAGGCGACGAATATGAAGACAACCTCAACCGCAAAACCGCTCTCATAGCCGAAATGCTCGAAGCCGACATAGAAAACGGAGGCTACGAACTGATTCGCGAATTCCAGCGCCGCTGGAGCGAAATCGGATTCGTGCCCATCAAGGCCAAAAACACCATACGCAAACAGTACAAAGAGGCGGTGGACAAAATGTTCAACGTTCTGCGCAGCGCCGGTTCCGACAAGGCCATGACACGCTTCCGCGAAAAAGTCTCGTCGATGGCCGCCGCAGGCGACCGCCGGCTGAACGCCGAACGCGAACGACTATACAACAAAGTACGTCGTCTGGAACAGGATATCGCCCTGCTCGAAAACAATATAGGATTCTTCTCGAAATCGGCCAACGCCGACTCGCTCATCGCCGATGTGAATGAGAAAATACAACGCACAAAACAGGAACTCGCCGAAACAATCGAGAAGGTGAAAATGATAGATGAAAACTCTCAAAACTAATTTCGAATAATAAACGGGGCACGCAAGCCGTGTGACGAATTAAAACTGCAAAGCAAACAAAAAAAATGAAACTCAAGAGACCGAAGTATATATTTGTGACGGGCGGAGTTGCATCGTCATTGGGAAAAGGAATCATATCGGCGTCGATGGCGCAACTGCTGCAGGCCCGAGGCTACTCGGTGACCATTCAGAAACTCGACCCCTACATCAACGTGGACCCGGGTACGCTCAACCCCTACGAACACGGCGAATGCTACGTCACCGAAGACGGAACCGAAACCGACCTCGACCTCGGACACTATGAACGCTTTACCTCAATAACCACCTCGAGAGACAACAACGTCACAACAGGCAAAATCTATAAAACCGTCATCGAAAAGGAACGCAAAGGCGAATTCCTCGGCAAAACCGTGCAGGTGATACCGCACATCACCGACGAAATCAAACGCCGTATACAGATGGTAAGCCTCTCCAACAAGTACGACGTCATAATCACCGAAATCGGAGGTACGGTCGGCGATATAGAGTCGCTGCCATTTATCGAATCGGTGCGTCAGCTGCGCAACTCGCTCGGCTGGCAGAACTCGGCTCTCGTTCATCTGGCTTGGGTGCCCTATCTCGCCGCTTCGGGAGAACTCAAAACCAAACCTACACAACACTCGGTAAAAGCTCTGCTCGAAAACGGACTCCAACCCGACATCCTCGTGCTGCGAGCCGAACACCCGCTCGAACCTTCGCTCAAACGCAAAGTGGCTCTGTTCTGCAACGTCATGCCGGAAGCCGTGGTGGAGTCGATAGATATGCCCACAATCTACGAAGTGCCGCTGCGAATGTATGAACAAAATCTCGATACGGTGGTGCTGCAGCGTCTGGGTCTGCCCGTGGACGACAGCCAGCCCGACCTCGCATCGTGGAACAGCTTCGTCGAAAAGGTGAAATACCCCAAACACAAAATAGAAATAGCACTCGTGGGTAAATATACGGAACTCCATGACGCCTACAAGTCGATAAGCGAATCGTTTATACACGCAGGCGCAATGAACGACTGCCGCGTCGAACTGCGGTACGTGAACTCCGAAAAACTCGACTCCGCCGATGTGGCCGAACAACTCGCAGGCGTAGCCGGCATTCTGGTCGCCCCCGGATTCGGAAACCGCGGCATTGAAGGCAAAATCGAGGCCGTCCGGTACGCCCGCGAAAACAACATTCCTTTCTTCGGAATATGTCTGGGAATGCAGTGCGCCGTAATCGAATTCGCACGCAACGTCCTCGGACTCGAAGAGGCCAACTCCAGCGAAATGGGAACCACACCACATCCCGTAATCGATATCATGGCCGAACAGAAAGGCGTCACCGCCAAAGGCGGCACCATGCGTTTGGGAGGCTATCCGTGTCAGCTCCGCGAAGACTCCAAAACAGCCGGCATCTACGGCACCACACGCATCAGCGAACGTCACCGTCATCGCTACGAATTCAACAACGACTACCTCAAAAGCTTCGAAAAACACGGAATGCGCGCTGCCGGCACCAATCCCGATACAGGTCTGGTCGAAGTGGTCGAACTCGACGGACATCGCTGGTTCATCGGAACTCAGTTCCACCCCGAATACAAAAGCACCGTCGCAAAACCGCATCCGCTCTTCGTGTCGTTCGTGAAGGCCGCAATGAACTACAAAAAAGAAACAAAGTAAAAACTCTAAAAATCGCAAATGGATAAGAAATCTGTTGCAGGGCTTGTCATAGTGGCCCTCATATTCATAGGATTTTCGATTTACACGACTAAACAGCAAAAAGAGTATCAACAGAAACTGGCCGAATACAACGCCTACATAGCCGAACAGGCCGCCGCCGAAGCCGATGAAGAATCGGCCATAGCAGAAGAGGCCGCAGCAGCGGTGTCGGCAGGATTGTCCGAAGAGCGTCAAACCGCAGAACGCATAGCACGGTTCGGCGAAACGCTCGCGGCATCGCGCGAAGGAGAGGCACGACTGCTAACAGTCGAAAACCAATTTCTGAAACTTACGTTCTCCACTCTGGGCGGCAAAATCATCGACGCCGAACTGAAAGAGTATACCAAATTCGCACCCCGCGGAGAACGGCATGAACCGGTGAAACTGTTCGACCCGCAAACGGCCGACTTCAATATGTCGTTCTACGTAAAGAACGGCACGCGCAACGTGCAGGTAAACACCTCGGAATACTACTTCGAACTGCTCCCCGTAGAAAAAAGCGATTCGGTCCAAACGGTGAAAATGGCCCTCACCATAGCCGAAGACGCCCGCTTCGTATATGAATACACGCTATACGAAACCGACGACCCGAGCCGCGACTACATGGTCGATATGGCCGTCAGACTCGAAAACACGGCTCCCTATATGTCGCGTCAGAGCAGCATAGGCATCGAATGGAACAACACCTCCTATCAGAACGAACGAGGATTCAAAAACGAAAACATGAGAACCACCGTCGCTTATCGTCTGCCCGGCGACAAGTCGATATCGGAACTCTCGGAAAGCGACAGCTCCAAAAACGAAAGCGTAAATTCGTCGGTGAACTGGATAGCCTTCAAACAGCAATACTTCTCCTCGGTGCTGATAGCACGCAACAACTTTACCTATGCCGATATGCGGTACGATACCGCCGAGGCCGGTTCGGGATACATCAAGGATTTTTCGGCCGTGATGTCGGTACCCTACGACGCTCAAATCGAAGCCTATGACTTCGCATTCTATTTCGGACCCAACAAGTACGCCATACTCAAAAACATAAAGGACGAAAACGGACAGAAACTCGCCCTCGAAAGACTCATTCCGCTCGGCTGGGGAATCTTCGGCTGGGTCAACCGCTGGTTTACAATTCCCGTCTTCGACTTCCTGCGACGCTACATAGGCTCGTTCGGACTCATTATCCTCATACTGGCCGTACTGGTGCGCATCATCATCTTCCCGCTTACCTACAAGAGCTATCTCTCGACAGCCAAAATGCGCGTCATCAAGCCCGAAATGGATGCCCTCAACGCCAAGTATCCCAATCAGGAAGATGCCATGAAGAAACAGCAGGCCATGATGGAACTCTACAAAAAAGCCGGCATCAATCCGCTCGGCGGATGTCTGCCCATGCTCATCCAGATGCCCATCCTCTTCGCCATGTTCCGATTCTTCCCCGCATCGATAGAACTCCGCGGACAGTCGTTCCTCTGGGCCGAAGACCTCTCTTCGTATGACAGTATTCTCAATCTGCCCTTCAACATACCCTTCTACGGCGACCACGTGAGCCTGTTTACACTGCTCATGACCGTGATGCTGTTCCTATTCTCGTGGGTGAACTACAAGCAGACAGCCTCGAGCCAGCCGCAAATGTGGGGCATGAAATTCATGATGGTATACATGATGCCCGTCATGATGCTCTTCGGTTTCAACGACTACGCCAGCGGTCTGTGCTACTACTACTTCCTCGCAACGCTGCTCTCGATGATTCAGACCTTCGCCATACGCTACATGGTCGATGACAACAAGATACACGCCATGATTCAGGCCAATGCCGCCAAAAAATCGAAAGGCAAAAAGTCGAAATTCATGCAGCGCTACGAAGATATGATGCGGCAGCAGCAGGAGCAGATGCGACAACAGCAGAAACGACGCTAATACGCGCACGCAGTGAAACGATTCGCAAGCGAAATATCGAACGAAGAAGCCTCGGCACTGCCGGCAGCGCAATTCGACGGACACATAATAGTGGTGAACGACCGACAAGCGATGAACGAAGCCTGCCGCTATCTCGAAAAACAGAGAGTGCTGGGATTCGACACCGAAACACGACCCTCATTCACCTCGGGCTGCGTGAACCGTATGGCTCTGCTGCAACTCTCGACCTACGAACGATGCTATCTGATTCGCCTCTGCAAATTTACACGCATCTCCGGACGGCTGGCAGCAATACTCGAAAATGAAAAAATCCTCAAGGTGGGAGCCGCAGTGTCGGGCGACATAACCGGACTCAACCGTATAAAAAAATTCGAACCACACGGTTTCGTGGACCTGCAAAACGAAGTACACAAATTCGGAATCGAAAACGTGAGTCTGCGCAAAATGGCCGGAATAGTCCTCGGCGAAAAGGTCTCGAAAGCACAACGACTCAGCAACTGGGAGGCCAAAACCCTCACCGAACAGCAACGAATGTATGCCGCTACGGATGCGTGGGTGTGTCTGCGAATCTACGACGCACTGCTCGAAGCAGCCGGCAAATGCCAATAAAAATCACTTATTATTGCATCGGAAAATATTATCGGGGCGAATAGGATATTTCGCTCCGATTTATTATTTTTGCACAAAACAAACAAGACAAATCAGTTTAACACCTAAAAACTCAAAAAATTATGGCAAAGAAATGGCGTTGTACCGTATGCGGTTACATTCACGAAGGTCCCGAGGCACCCGAACAGTGCCCGCTGTGCAAAGTAGGCAAAGAAAAATTCGAAGAGGTCGTTGAAAACGGCGGCAAACTCGAATTCGCTACCGAACACAAACTCGGCGACGGCAAAGGCTCCAATCCCGAATTGTGGCAGGGCCTGCAGGATCACTTCATGGGCGAATGCACCGAAGTGGGTATGTATCTGGCCATGAGCCGTCAGGCCGACCGCGAAGGCTATCCCGAAGTCGCAGAGGCTTTCAAACGCTACGCATGGGAAGAGGCTGAACACGCTGCCAAGTTCGCAGAACTTATCGGTGAAGTGGTTTGGGATACCGAAACCAACCTCTACAAGCGTATGAATGCCGAACACGGCGCCTGCGAAGGCAAAATGCACCTCGCCCGTATAGCCAAAGAGCAAAACCTCGATGCCGTTCACGACACCGTTCACGAAATGGCAAAGGACGAAGCTCGTCACGGCAAAGGCTTCGAAGGTCTCTATCACCGCTATTTCGGCAAGAAATAATCCGATCGGAAAACCGAAATCAAAAAGAGGAGATGCACAATGTGTCGTGCATCTCCTCTTTGTCTACCACCGCCGAACCGTCGGAGAGACCCGCACGGCTCAAACCGAAGAGTCTCGCCCGACACGTCGGGGCATAAGGTCGATCGCGGAATCCGCTACACTATTCGAACAAAAGCGCAATCCACGATTTTACATACTCGTAGCCCGATTTGGCCATTCGCGATGTGTCGTAAACCGTACCCAACCATTCGTGCATTATCTGAATGGATATGCGCACCGACGCCAGCCATATTATAAATGCCGTAATCGCCGCCACACCGCCGAATATCAGACACGACAACGCTATCGAACCCAATAATCCGGCCAACCACATCACCGCCGCAGCAACCATCAGAATCACCGCCGCAGACATGAACAGCACGAAAAACAGCAGAGCTACGAACGACACACGCCGCTGCTGTACGGAATTGCTCTCGTTCATAGGCTTACGGTAACCGCTGTGACGCTCGAAATCAGTTGTGATGATTCTCGCCGCAATGGCAGCGCATCTTTTCAGCCTCCTTCTCGAGGTATTCGCGTACCGTGTTTCGCAGTTCCGCTCCCGACTGCGGAGCAAGAAAAAGAGCCAACGTCGAACCGAGAACGGCTCCTCCAAGCATCGAAAGAATGCAAATGTGTGAATGTTTCATAATTCTGTAACTTTTTATAGATTTTCATACCCCGAAAAAGCAAAGTTCACGCCAAAAAAGATAAATTTGCATCATGATTGACCAACGACCCACTACCGCAGCCTTCACCGGACACCGTACCTATGACGGTTCGCACGACCGACAAATAACCGACGCCGTGCGGAAACTCTATGCCGACGGATTCCGTACATTCCTCACCGGCATGGCCGAAGGATTCGACCTCGCGGCCGGAGAGTGCGTCGCCGCCCTGCGCAACGAACTGCCCGGACTCAAACTTCATTGCGTGGTGCCATTCGCCGGCAGCAAAAAACAGGGAGAACGTTATAGGAAACTCATAGAAACCGCCGACAAAGTAACGGTACTCTCGCCGCACTACCATACACGCGCCTATCATCAGCGCAACGACTTTCTGGTCGATAACTCATCGGCCCTGATAGCGTGGTTCGACGGACGCGACGGAGGAACAGAATATACGGTCAGACGCGCATTGAAATCGGGATTGCAGATTGAAAATCTGTGGTCGGGTTTGTTCGAGGCTCAGTACCAAGATTAAAATTTTGACAGATACAAAAAAAACGGTATATTTGCACCGCAATCGAGGTGTAGCGCAGGCCGGTTAGCGCACCTGCTTTGGGAGCAGGGGGTCGTGGGTTCGAATCCCGCTACC
>JAFLRS010000032.1 GCA_022511355.1 Alistipes sp. | reverse complement strand
ACCGCAAAAGTCGTTTAATTGTCGGATACCGACACCGACAATGCCGTATCGGCTGCGGCTATCATATCGGCAAGCAATTCTGCCGCAGCACGCGACCTCAAACCTCCGACGGTAAATTGACCCCGGCTTATGCGTGTAATACCGGTATTGTCATCATTCACGGCTATCACCTCGCGAACTCGCGGCGACAATTCGTCGGGACCTGAAATCTCTACGGAATAACGCTTCGACAACAGCTCCTCGACAGCTTCGCGGCCATCGGCACCGACTCCGTCCACCCACGCCGCCACATCGGCTTTCGTAAAACCGAGGCGTCTGACCGTTTTAACGGCGTTTTCCATCTCTTCTGCCGACTGATATGCACCCGCATAATAGACCCATCCTCCGTTCGCCGTGCGCAGAAAACTTACCGGTTCCAGACCTTTGAACTTGGCCGGCGGCTGCTGTGTGGAGAAAGCTCCCAATTTAATGCGGCACACCGTACCGTACTCCCATACGGGACACTCGGGAATCGGATTATTGACGCTGTACACATATCTCGACGAGAATACGACCGGTTCGTATTCCACAAAACAGCGTCTTTTAAGCGACACCTTATCCAGATCGTAACGTAATCCGTCGAGCGAATTGCGCAGACGTTTCAGCGAATCGCCGGCGAGCGTCAGATCCGCCGAAGCGGCTATATCCGACTCATAATCGGTTATGCACCTCTTTCCGAAGCAATAGTTCACAACCGGCTCCGAGGCATAACGGCCGCTTTCGCGCGCAACTCCCTGACGCATGGCGAAACTGTTGCGTTCGGCACGCGACAGCATATCCTCGCGTCCTTCCATGTCGAAGAGCAAATCGTATAGATAGCTTTTGGTATCAAAAATATGCGTCCAGACCATATCCAGCGAATCCGAAAGGGCAGTGCAGGAAGCCTGCCGCGAAACCATGGCGGCAAACAGCGAATCCGCCGACGGTTCGGAATCTATGGAGTCGTACTGCATCCGCAACGACAACAGTTCGTCATGACTGCGGACGAAATCGGAATACAGCCTTGCAGCCAGAACTTCATCACGCTGCACGCGACACAATTGCGCATAGTCATTACGTGAAAGCGAACGTGCAAAGTAATCGTTGCGTATCAAATCGGCATACTGCTTTCTGTCGGCTGCCGGTTCATCTTCGGGTTCCGGCTCGGAGACGGGCGCGGAAACGGTCGCGAGATTGGCCATCAGCCACTCCTGTTCAATAATATTTATCCGTTCGGCAATACGGCTGCGGCTGCCGCGCAGCATATAGAGGTCACTCTCCATGGCCAGCAATTCGCCCGAACGCTCGCGGCGGAGAGCATCGTCCTCGTATAGAATTGCACGCAGAGCATCCACCTCGTGCGACAGCGAATCTATGCGTCCGGCCATCACTGCATCTTCACGCAGCAGCGACATATATTCATCGTTGCGCTCCAGACCGGCATGACGCGGCTGCTGACCGAATACCGACGAGACGGCGAACAGCATGGCGAGACCTGCCGCGACAAACGATATTTCAGCCTTTAACGCCACCATTTAATAAAAAGCAACTGTATGAAACCGAAAATCTCAAGACGTCCCAGCAACATCAGCAATGTATCCTGCAGTTTGAGTATCGCCGGAAGTGCCGAATAAGATTCGAGCGAGCCTACGGTTCCGAATGCCGGTCCGACATTGCCTATGCAGGCTATCGAAGCCGTAACGCCGCTGAGCAAATCCATTCCGAACATCGTATTTACCACCGCCCCGATGAAAATCAGCACGAAGTACACCACCACGAACAGCGTCACCGTACCGAGCAGTTCGGGACTTTGGACCACGCCGTCCACCTTGAGCCGCGAAACCATCGTAGGGTGCTGTTGTCCACGCAGACGGGCCTTGACCATCTTGGCGCATATCAGCAGACGGTCGATTTTGATACCTCCCGACGTAGAACCCGCACATGCGCAGATGAGCGAGACGAATATCAGCATCATAATCGAAAAGGCCGGCCACTGATTGGTGTCAGCCGTGGCGAATCCGCCCGTGGTAATCAACGATACGACCTGGAACGAACCGTGCATCAACGACGATGCAATCGAATCGTAAATGCCGCCGATATAGAGATTCGCCGCCACGAGAATGGCCGTCACAAATGTTATAAGGAAATAGAGTCGGGTCACTCCGGAGCGGAAAATATTGTTATGTTTGCCGGTCACGGTGGCGAATATGACACCGAAGTGCAGACCTGACATCCACATCGACACCGCCATCACCAAATTCACGAGCGGAGAATCGAAAGCCGCCACACTGGTATTTTTCGTGCTGAAACCGCACGTCGCGCATGCCGACATTCCATGATTCACAGCATCGAACCAACGCATACCGGCCAGCTTGAGCGAGAGAACCGAGATTATCGTCATTATAATGTAGACCGACAACAATATTCTGACTATCTGCTGTGTACGGTAGCGATAACTGTCCTTTGCCAGCGACGAGAGTTCGACATTCGAGAGCATCATTTTCGTCTTGCCGAGCGAAGGCACGATGACCAAAGCGAACATCACCACGCCGATACCTCCGATCCATCCGGTCGATGTTCTCCAGAACAGCAGACCTGCCGGCAATCCCTCTATATTGGTAAGAATCGAGGCTCCGGTGGTGGTAAATCCCGAAACGCTCTCGAACCACGCATTCACGAACGAAAATTCGCCGCCCCATATCAGATAGGGGAACATTCCGACGATGCAGGACAATATCCACGCCCCGACGACGATGCAGAAACCCTCTTTGGAATTTATCTGGTCGGTCTTGGGAACGAACAGCATGGGAAAGACTCCGAGCAGCGCCGTAAGCAGCGCCGACAAAAGCAGAGGCGAAAACGACGAATCCCAGCCGTACAGCAGCGACACTCCGGCCGCAGCGAGCATAAATGCCGCCACGTAGAGCAACACCATTCCGGCATATCGCAATACAACGTAGAATCTCATTCCAACTCCGAATTTTAATGTTCGTTCTTTTCGGTACGGTCTATCAATCCGCCTATATGCTCTTTCAGACTGGAGAGTTCGTCGCGGCATTCGGCCTTAACCGTAAACGATTTTCTGAATGCCAGCCAATCGGCAAGACTCTTGTCTATCGCCTTGATGGGCAGCACGCAGTAGAGCATCACGAAGTAGAAGAGCATCAACACTATGGCTATCATGACCAGAAGCGAAATCAACACCGGAGTAACGGCCCGGTACGCATTGCGGCTCAACTGTTCGGTCTGCGGCGTAAGTCCCGTAAAGGCAAATGTTATATAGTCGTCTATACGGTCCGCGATTTTGTTGCGCATGGCGCTGTATGTAACATCGTACCAATAGATATCGTAATTTTTGGCTGCCGGCTCCGAATACGATTTCGAGAACGGGTCGTCATCGAAATCGTCTATTATAATATCCTCGAGGGCCGTAGCGTCGATTTCGCTCGCGAGCAGCTCCTCGGTCATCATGTGAAGCTCGGCCACCGAGACCACAAGCGAATCTAGAGCGGCATTGTTCTTCGACCGCTCGGCCGCCGAAACGAGCGTGGCTTCGAGCCTCAAAAGGCTGTTCATGCAAAGCGTATCGTAACGAACGTCATGACCCGTCATCACGATGTGGGTCACAGCCGTACCGTGTCCGTGAATCGCATCGAGCATCTCTTTTGCCGACTCCATACTTCCGCGGCTTTCGTCCATCAGCTTCTCGGCGTCATTACTCAAATGGCCCAACTCGAACATCGAAATCATTCCCGCCACGAACAGCAGCGCGACTATACCCAAAAACCCTATGGTAACTCTCTTAACCATCGCTATTCCTGATTTAATGATGCAAATATAATCAATTATTCCGTGGTTGTCACTTCCGAAGCATTTATCCGTCCCGAAACATCGGCGGAATCGCCATCCATAGCGACAAGCTCCACATCGCAGATACGGTTTATCATCGTCCGGTCATACGGTACCTTTACGCGTATGTAATTACCCGTAAATCCGAACATATAACCTCCGCGCATAGTGCTTTCAAACAGAACTTTGCGAGTTTTACCCAAAGCATTTTCCGCGAATTTGCGATGCAGCTCCGAACACAGTTTTTCAAGTCTCTGCACACGCTGCGAAGCGACCGATGACGGAACTTTGTCCGGCATATCCACCGCCGGCGTTCCGGGACGCTCCGAAAATGGAAATATATGGATATATGCGGGCGACACCCGCTCCAGAAATTCGTATGTCCGTTCAAATTCAAGCTCCGTTTCGCCCGGGAATCCCACTATGACATCTATGCCTATGAAGGCATCGGGCATGGCACGACGCACACTCTCGATACGGTCGGCGAATTTGGCCGTGGTGTAACGGCGCCGCATCAGACCCAAAATCTTGTCGGAACCGCTCTGCAAAGGGATATGGAAATGGTGCTGGAATTTATCCGAAGCCGCGCAGAATGCGATTATGTCATCGGTAAGCAGATTCGGCTCTATGGAGGAGATGCGATAACGTTCGATTCCCTCCACATCGTTCAGAGCGCGAAGCAAATCCAAAAAAGTTTCGCCGGTAGTTCGGCCGAAATCGCCGGTATTCACGCCCGTAATAACAATCTCCTTCTGACCGGCAGCGGCAATACGTTCCGCCTGAGCCACCACATCGGCAACAGGGATATTGCGGCTCGAACCCCGCGCATAGTGAATCGTGCAATAGGCGCATTTGTAATCGCAGCCGTCCTGCACTTTGAGAAAAGCACGCGTGCGGTCGTTGCTCGAGAATGCCGAAAAGAATGAGGTCAGCTCCGAAGTTTCGCAGGCGAAAACCTGCGTATGACCGCGTTCCGACAATTCGAGTACCCGTTTATATAAATCTCCTTTATCATTATTGCTCAACACGATATCCACACCTTCCACAGCTGCGAGGTCATTCGGCCGCAACTGCGCATAACACCCCGTAACGGCAATGATTGCCGAAGGGTTGCGGCGATGCAGTTTGCGTATTATGTTCCGGCATTTTTTGTCGGCATGTTCTGTAACGGAACAGCTGTTGACAACACATATGTCGGCCTCGTCGTCGGGCCCGACGCGCACGAACCCTCCCTCCTCGAACTGGCGGGCGATGGCCGAACTCTCCGAGAAATTGAGTTTGCAGCCCAATGTATGAATGCTTACTCTGCGAGGCATATTTTCGATTTTTTCATTCGCGAAGGTATAAAAAGTTGAGCGAAAAACAGGCATTTTTGAAAATAATAGGATAAAAAAATGTATTTTTACGCGTTCAAAACAGCAGGAGATGGAGGCACTGCAAAACATACTGCAATATGGATATCTGTGCAATGCGCTGACAGCCTGCGTATTGTCGGGCATTTTATGCGGAATTGCAGGCACCTACGTCGTTTGCCGCCGCATGGTGTTCCTCAGCGGAGGCATAACCCATGCGTCGTTCGGAGGTCTCGGCATAGCCTTTTGGCTGGGGGCCGACCCGATTCTCGGCGCGATGCTCTTTGCCGTGGCATCATCGTTCGGCATAGAGTGGGCGACGCAGAACGGACGCATACGCGAAGATTCGGCCATAGGCATATTCTGGGGATTCGGAATGGCTGTCGGTGCGCTTTTCATGAGTCTGCGTGCGGGGTACACCTCCGGTGATTTGTCGAGCTATATGTTCGGAAGCATCGTCACCGTAACCTCGACCGACGTCATGGCACTCGCCGCTCTGACCGTTGCCGTACTCATCGGTGCGGTCTTGTGGCTTCGGCCGGTGATGTTCGTCGCATTCGACCGCGATTTCGCACGAAGTCAGGGCATTCCGGTCAAAACGGTGGCTTATGTCATGTCGATACTGCTTGCCGTTGTGATAGTGCTTTCGATACGCATCATGGGTATCGTTCTGCTCATCTCGCTGCTTACGATGCCGGCCGTAATAATCAACTCCTTCTCGAAATCCTACACCGCAATCACCGTCGGGGCGGCCATAACCGCAGCGGCGGCAAGTCTTGCAGGGGTAGTGGCAAGCTATCTGTGGGATGTGCCTTCGGGAGCGGCCATAATATTCATACTCACGGTTGCGCTGCTGACGGTCAAACTCATTCCGGCAATCGCAAAAAAACGACTCGCATCATGAAGACCATACACAAACTCGTACTGAAAGCCTATCTGGGGCCGATGTTCCTCACATTTTTCATCGTCACATTCGTGCTGATGATGAATTTCGTGTGGCGATACATCGACGACCTCGTGGGCAAGGGTCTCGACCCGCTTGTAATCATCGAGCTGCTGTGCTATGCTACCGTGAACATGATTACGATGGGATTACCGCTCACGATGCTGCTGGCGGCCATCATGACGATGGGAAATCTGGGCGAGAATTACGAACTGCTGGCGATGAAGTCGGCCGGTATGTCGCTGATGCGCATATTGCGTCCGCTGCTCGTGGTAGTGGGCATAACGGCGGTTGCGGGATTCTTCATCATCAACGACCTCGTGCCGTATTCCAACCGCAAGCTGTTCAGTATTTTATACGACATAAACCAGCAGAAGCAAACCATAGAATTTCAGGACGGACTGTTTTTCAACGGCATCGACAACATGAGCATTCGGGTCGAGAAGCAGGACCCGAAGACCAATCTGCTGCATAACGTACTCATCTACGACAACCGCAACATCAACGGCAACATGACTACCACGATTGCCGATTCGGGCTACATCCGTCTGTCTGACGACAAGAAATATCTGCTCGTGACGCTGTTCGACGGAGAGACCTACGAGCAGACCCGCAACAATCAGTGGTATAACAAAAGTGCGCTGCGGCATCACAAATTCGAACGTCAGGACGGCACCATCCCCATGTCGGGATTCGATTTCGAACGAAGCGACGACAGCGCATTCGGCAACCGTAGTCAGACCAGCGACATAACTCAGCTTCAGCACGCGATAGATTCGCTCGACATCGTGGTAAACTCGGCCACGGCCAAATCCTACGACCCGCTGCTCAAGCAGCAGATTTTCGTGCGCGACAACACGATTCTCGCCTTGCGCGACGATACGCTCTACATAGACCGGCGCGACTACCGCAAAATGCTCGCCGCCGATTCAATTCCGGCACTCGGAACCCGCGAAAAAAATGCGATATGGAAATCGGCACGCAATGCGGCCAAGAGCTCGCGAAATATGTTCGCATTCGACGAATCTACAGCCAAAGAGGCTTTGAACCAGCTCTACCGCAACAAAAACGAATGGCATCGCAAATTGTCGTTCCCCATATCCATTATAATATTCTTCCTTATCGGGGCACCTTTGGGGGCAATCATACGCAAGGGAGGTTTGGGTATGCCGATAGTCATTTCGGTAATATTTTTCGTCATATATTATATTATAAGTACCTCGGGCGAAAAGAGCGCACGCGAGGGAGACTGGACGCCGCTCTTCGGAATGTGGATTTCGGCCATAGTACTCACTCCGATTGCGATATATCTGACATACAAGGCGACCAACGATTCGGCGCTGCTCGATGTCGATTGGTATATCGGACGCTTCAAGCATTACAGCGCGGTCATTGCTGCCGCCATGCCGGCATGGATGCGGAACATCCCGAAGCGTATCGCCGGGGTCTTCAAATCCCGAAAGAAAAAGAAATGAACGCCAAAGATTTAAGAATAGTATTCATGGGTACGCCCGAATTCGCCGTGCCGTCGCTGCGCGCACTGGTCGAAGGATGGTATAATGTAACGGCCGTAGTCACCACACCCGACAAGCCGGCGGGTCGCGGTCAGAAGATGCACGAGAGCGAAGTGAAGATTGCAGCCCGCGAATTGGGGCTGCCCGTACTGCAACCCGAAACGATGAAAGACCCGCAGTTTGCGGAGCAGCTGCGCGAACTCAAGCCCGATTTGGGCATCGTAATCGCGTTTCGCATTCTGCCCGAGGCAATCTGGAGTATGCCGACATTCGGAACCTTCAATCTGCACGCGTCGCTGCTGCCGCAATATCGCGGTGCCGCACCTATAAACCGTGCAATCATGAACGGCGAAACGGAAACAGGCGTAACGACATTTCTGCTCAACAACGGAATCGACACAGGCGGCATTCTCGAGCAGGAGCGAATCCCGATAGGCGAGGAGGATAATGTAGGCACGATATACGACCGTCTGATGAATTTGGGCACCGGCGTCGTACTCAGAACGGTCGAGCGCATAGCCGCCGGCGACATCAAGCCCGTAGAACAGCAGCACATCGACGAAAGCACTCTGAAACCGGCACCTAAAATATTCAAAGAGGATTGCGTAATAGACTGGCGGTCGGAAGGACGGCACATAATCGATTTCATTCGCGGACTGTCGCCGTATCCCGCAGCATGGACCACCATGACGGGAGAAGGGTTGCAGCCGCTTACCGCCAAAATTTTCTCGGCACACTTCAGGGCGGCGTCCCATGGTATGCAGGCCGGCGCGATTTCCACCGACGGCAAAAGCTATATGCACGTAGCCTGCGCCGACGGATTTATCGAAATTGCGGAGTTGCAGATTGCGGGCAAAAAGCGAATGGGTGTACGCGAACTGCTGCTCGGATTCCGAAATGCCGACAAATACATATGTCTGAACACGCTTTAAGACGACATTGCCTCCCCGGGCTGCGCATCGAAATTCGAGGGCGCAATACTTTTTTATCCAAAAAGTGTACTTTATAACGATTTTTGTTGCGTTTTCAAAAAAATTTAATTAATATTGTACCGGTATGATTAACAATCAGGCCTTGGCAATTAATTATTCACTCAAAAAACTTAACATCATGAAAAGACTATTGCATTACTTGCTGGCTGTTGCAGTTTCGGCTTCTGTCATTTTTGCTTCATGCGAGACCTCGACCGGTTCGCTCGATGCAAATACGGCGGCACGCATTGCATCGCTCGAGCAACAGGCAGCCGCACTTCAGCAGGCGTTGAACGCGCTGGAGGATGCATCCAGCACCATGGAATCCGAGCTTAAAGCTCAGCTCGGCGCTCGTCAGGATGAACTGGATGCCAAATACGAAGATCTCCAGGAGCAGATAAACTCGCTCACCGGAGTGGACAACTTCCACGATTTTCTGGAGCGTCTGAAGGCTCTCGAGGAGCGTCAGGGCGATGTGGACGACTGCATGGCGATGCTGGCCCAGTTCGCCACCACTATAAGCGAATTGAGCGACCATATAGCTTCGCTCAACTCCGCTCTCGAAGGCAAAATCGACCAGGAGACCTACAACGCTTTCGTAACCGCCACCAACGAGAAAATCATGCAGAATTCCGATATGTTGCTGCAACTCTATGCATACTGTCAGGAATTTCTGATCTCGGGTGACGGCGAGAGCATAAAACAGTACATCGACAGGGTAGTACGCGACGTTCGCACCCAGCTGACGTCGGCTATGGGCAGCTATGTTCTCCAATCGACCTACGATGCATTCTATGCAGGGTATCTCGAGTTCCAGAGCAGCGTGAACAGCCAGCTCGCTCAGAACTCGGCCGACATTCAGGCTATCTACAATCTTATAAAAGACCTCAATCCCGACGGCGATCTGGACGAGATTCTCGGTCTGGAGCAGACCGTTGCCGATGTTCAGTCGCGACTTGAGTTGCTCGAGGGAAATGCCATCACACGCGAAAACATCAAAGAGCAGTTCTCGAAAGACAATCAGGCATTTGCCGACGGTGTAAACAGCATCGTAGCGGAGGCTCTGGCCGCAAACGGTTCGATTACCGACGCCATAGTCAAGAGCGCCGACACTCTCAAGGCCGACTACAACGCCAAAATCGACGCGCTTACCGAGCGTATCGACCAACTCGAGAGCCGCGTTGCCGACATCGAATCGAAACTGGAGTCCATTATGAACCGCATACAGTCGCTCGTATACGTTCCCAAGACCTCCGACGGCAAGATTCACATCGGCACCACCTACATCGCACAGACCGACGAGGAAGGCAACGAAATCGGCCAGCGCATCGAACTGACCCCCACCAAGAAGCTCGAGTATCGGGTTTCGCCTGCAGACCTGCGCGACAAGGTACTCGAACTCTACCGCAATTCGCCCGAATCTTTCATGTTCTATCAGGAGCACGTGACCCGTGCCGAGTCGAGAAGCATGGATGAATTCCACATCGTAAAAATCGAAGAGGGCAACGGCGCGGGAGAGATCCTGGTAACTGTGGACAACGAACACGATTTCACTCACGAAGACCTTGCAGTAGCTCTCTGCATAAAAGGCAGCGCCAACGGCGTAACGAGCGAATTCACCTCGCCCTACACAACCGTAGTAGGCGACGGCCGCAACATTTGCAACCGTTTCTATATGGCCAAAGTTTACAACGGAGAGTGGGTTGTAAGCCGTGACGACAATATCACCTACCTGCTGCCTTACAACGAGCGCACCCCCGTCACATTCAACGGAGGCGACTATCAGCTGGTATATGACAACGGCGAGAGCGTCATGACGATAGATGAGGCCAAAGCGCGCTTCGAATGGGAGGCCAACCTCGAGGTAACCTCCGTGGGAATCAATGATGCATTCTCGATGAGCGGCATGACTTCGGGTTCCTACACGCTTTCACCCTCGAGCCCGAATGTACAGCGCGACAAACCGGTCGTATTCACTCTCAATCAGGCACAGAACAACAACATCCGCGGCACCATCGTAGACAAATACTGCGTTTCGGTATCGGACGGCCAATCCACCGTTGCGATTATTCCCGAGGTGAATGTTTCGCTGGTAGTCATCGGCGACAGTTATTCAGTCGATCCTACCGACATCTACTGGAACTTCTCGAAATGGAATTCCGGACACGCATCGGGCAACACCGTTTACGAATCATCTTACGGTCTCATATGGTCGCACTCAATCCAAAACAATGTTTCGGATTTGTCGCACTATCCCGAACGCGAATTCAACGAGATATTCGCAAAGGGCGCCGAATGGACAATCAAATACGAAAGCGGTGAAGTGCTGGGCTCCAACATGACGGTACAAAGCACCGACGTTTTGTATGACGGCAATTCGCGCAAACTGCAATTCACGCTCAACGGTTATCTCTACAACGATTCGATAAAGACGCTTACACTGTCGCGCAGCGTCAATACGGCTCATATCGTAGGTACGAAAGGTCTTACTCTGAGCGCAACCGTAAGACTGCACGCTCCGCACGCACGCAGCTTCGCCATCAACAAGACGGTGTCGGCATCGGAACAGGACAGTCATCTGTTCTACTTCTGCATCAGCGAGAGATTAACCGGCACAAGCGACAAACCGACCTACACGAAAGACGAGTTAGACAAATACTTCGACGGCAGCTACGACAAAGTTGATACAATGCTCGGATATGGCAAGCTTTCGGCGAAAACGGCTTGGCAGGATTCGAACAGCACCTACTCGCTGCCTGTCGAATATGTCCGCGGCCGTGACGAAGCAATCAGCAGCTCCATAGTAACCGGTATGCTGGTGGCTCATCCCAAATTAATATCAACGGAGTTGAACGAACTGACCGTCTTCAATGCACCCGAGAACTATATGTTCGTAGTGCCCGACGGTCCCAAATTCCCGATTACCGGTACGGTGACCGTAACTCCGAGTGTAGAATAAGTTCGGGAAATTACTGATTGAAAACAGGTCGGACGTTTTGTCCGACCTGTTTTTTATTCGACATATCAATGTATGCAATGAAAAACCCGCCTCTTTTGCAAAGAGACGGGTTTTATAATTGCACGCAGAGCGTCCTATCGCACCTCTACGATGATTTCGCCGCCATGGCGTATGGCCTCCTCATTCTGCGGAAGCATCTTCCATGCGCGTTCGGGCAACGACTTTTTCAATCCCGCCATTACGTTATCCATGGTGACAACGGGGCAAACCTTCAGATAGCCGCCCAGAATCATCGTATTGAACAGACGTGCATTTCCCATTTTGGCGCACTCTTCCGTGGCGTTTATCGAGCAGATTTTTATATCGTTGCGTTCGGGATGGCGCGTAATGCCATTAACATCGTAGATAAGCGTTCCGCCGGGTTTTACGAGCGGTTCGAACTTGTCCATCGACTGCTGATTGAGAATAATCGCAGTATCGAATACGTGCGCAATCGGCGACGAGATCCGCCTGTCCGACAATATTACGGTAACGTTGGCCGTACCGCCGCGCATTTCGGGTCCGTAAGAGGGCATCCATGTCACTTCGTAATCCTGCATAACGCCCGCATAGGCCAGAATCTTGCCCATCGAAAGCACTCCCTGACCTCCGAATCCGGCTATAATCAAAGTCTCTTTCATACCTTTTTCCTCCTCTATTCTGCAGTTATATCCTTCACGTCGCCCAACGGATAGAACGGCAACATATTCTCCTCGAGCCACTCGTTGGCCTTTACGGGCGAGAGTTTCCAGCCGCTGTTGCACGTCGATACGACCTCTACCATCGAAAAACCTTTGCCGGCCATTGCAGCCTCGAACGCCTTGCGCAAAGCACGCTTGCATTTGCGCACGTTGGCAGGCGTATGTACGCTCTGACGGGTAATGTAGCATACGCCGTCCAGATGCGCCAGCATATCGGCAATCTTATACGGATAGCCGTTCAGACGCGGGTCGCGGCCATAGGGCGTGGTGGCGGTCTTCATTCCCAGCAGGGTAGTGGGAGCCATCTGACCGCCGGTCATGCCGTAAATCGCATTGTTGATGTATACGGCCACGATATTCTCGCCGCGGGCCGCCGCGTGTATGGTTTCACAAGTTCCGATAGCCGAAAGGTCGCCGTCGCCCTGATAGGTAAACACCATCTTGCCGGGATTCAGACGCTTCATTCCCGTAGCGACCGCACAAGCGCGTCCGTGAGCGGCTTCGGCCCAGTCGATGTCGATATAGTTGTATGCGAATACGGCACAGCCCACAGGACTGACTCCGATAGTGCGGGCCTGCATACCCATTTCGTCCACCACCTCGGCAATAAGTTTATGCACCGTACCGTGACTGCATCCCGGACAATAGTGCATCACATTGTCCGTAATGAGCGGAGATTTTCCGCAGACGATATTTTCGTCCTTCAATTCCACTTCGTACATAATCGTCGCCTCCTTTATTGCTTGTTGATAATCTTGGTTTTAAGGGCATCGAGTACCTCGTCGGGAGTAAACACGATTCCGCCCTGACGGCCGTAGTGCTCGACCGGAACCTTGCCATTCACGGCCAGACGCACATCCGTAACCATCTGGCCTGCATTGAGTTCGGCACTCAAAAATCCCTTCACTCCGCGAGCCGCCAGTTCGGCTATGGGCTTTGCGGGGAACGGATACAGAGTTATCGGTCGCAGCAGACCCACTTTCAATCCCTCCTCGCGTGCAAGCTCTACCGTCGCCGAGCAGATTCGGGCCGACGAACCGAATGCCACTATAACATAGTCGGCATCGTCGCATCCTATCGCTTCATAGCGGACCTCGTTCTCTTCAAGGGTGCGATATTTGGCCTGCAGACGCAAATTTATCTTCTCCATCTCTTCGGAACGCAGCTCCAGCGACGTGGCGATATTGCGCTTGCGGTCGGGAGTCTTGCCCGTAGCCGCCCACTCGCCGCATTCACGCACAATCTCCTCGTCGGTTTTGCGCGGCCGCTGAGGCGACAAGGTTACCTTCTCCATCATTTGACCGATAGCACCGTCGGCGAGAATCATTGCAGGATTGCGGTATTTGAATGCCAAATCGAAGCCCAAAGCCACGAAATCGTGCATTTCCTGCACCGAATTGGGAGCCAGAACTATCATGTGAAAATCGCCGTGACCTCCGCCTTTGCAAGCCTGAAAATAGTCGCCCTGCGACGGCTGAATGGTTCCCAGACCCGGACCTCCGCGCTGACAGTTCACTATCAGACAAGGCAGTTCGGCTCCGGCCAGATAACTCAATCCCTCGCTCATAAGGCTTATACCCGGACTCGACGACGAAGTCATCACGCGCTTGCCGGTAGCGGCTCCGCCGTATACCATATTTATAGATGCTATCTCGGATTCGGCCTGCAATACGACCATACCGGTAGTCTCCCACGGTTTAAGCTCCATGAGAGTCTCCATGACCTCCGACTGCGGAGTAATGGGGTAGCCGAAATATCCGTCGCAACCGTAACGAATCGCCGCATGAGCGATAACTTCGTTACCTTTCATCAATTTTACCTCTTTGTCGGCCATACTATTCGAATTTTTGACGGTAGACTGTTATACAACTGTCGGGGCATATGATTCCGCACGAAGCACAGCCCGTACACGCATCGGGAACAACCATCTCGGCGAAAGGATATCCCTTGCCATTAACCTCCGACGACAATGCAAGCACATTGCAAGGACACGAAGCCACACATACGGCGCACCCCTTGCAACGTTCTTTGTCCACTACTACGGTTCCTTTGATTTTCGCCATAATATCAAGTGCTTTGAATCTATTTCGTACAAATATAAGCATTTTTCCTTATCTTTGGACTCATAACGCATAAAACATTCTGCAAACTACATGAAAAAGATTATCGCATCGCCGCTGGCACCCAAAGCCGCAGGTCCTTATTCGCAGGCCGTAGAGACCGAATCGGCACTCTACATCTCGGGGCAGCTGCCCGTAGACGGAACGACAGGCACCATGCCCGAAGGCATCGAGGCGCAGACCCGCCAGTCGCTCAAAAATATAGGCCACATTCTGCACGAAGCGGGCCATGACTATTCGGATGTTGTGAAAACAACCGTTCTGCTCGCCGATATAGCCGACTTCGGGGTCATGAACGCCGTATATGCCGAGTACTTCAAAGAGCCGTTTCCGGCACGCGTATGCTATCAGGTTGCGGCACTCCCGATGGGCGCTCGTGTAGAAATAGATGCCGTAGCGGCAAAATAATACGACAAGCGGGTTGCATTATCTGCAACCCGCTTGCGCAATATCGGTCAAACCTCTGTTCCCGTTCAGAAGCCCAATCCCTCGAGCCAGCGTTTCACGCTCTGTCGTGCGGAATTTTGATTCGTCTGCGCGACCTTTCCCTGCACTGCCAGTCCCTTGCCGACAGCGACAGTCGCACCCTCGCAAGCCTTTGCGATATTGCGGTCCGTACCGCTCATTCCACTGCCCTCGTGAGTTATGAACGGGATAACGGTCTTGCCCGTCCAGTCGTGCTTCTCGATAAAGGTATAGA
>JAFLRS010000031.1 GCA_022511355.1 Alistipes sp. | reverse complement strand
GGCGGCGGATTCTCGATGGAGGATATATTCTCGCAATTCGGCGACATCTTCGGAGGTCATTTCGGCGGCGGATTCGGAGGTTTCGGAGGCGGACGCCGTGCGCAGCGCGTGAACCGCGGCGGAGACATACGCATCAAAGTAAAACTTACATTGGCCGAGATTGCCGCAGGAACCACCAAAAAGATAAAAATCAACAAGGATATAGCCTGCGACACCTGCGGCGGAAGCGGAGCCAACGGCAGCAACGGATACTCCACATGTCCCAAATGCAACGGTTCGGGATATGTAATGAGCATCCAGAACTCCATATTCGGACAGGTTCAGACTCAGAGCGTCTGCCCCAACTGCGGCGGTGAAGGAAAGGTAATCACATCGCCCTGTTCGAAATGTCACGGAGAAGGCACGCTGCGCGGAAGCGAAATAGTCGAGATAAAGATTCCGGCCGGAGTCGGCGAAGGAATGGCGCTCACCGTATCGGGCAAAGGAAATGCGGCACGTCACGGAGGCGTGAACGGAGATCTGCTCGTAGTCATCGAGGAGGAACGCGATCCGCAATTGGTCCGCGACGGCGACGACCTGATTCACAATCTCAACATAACGGTAACCACTGCCCTGCTGGGCGGAGAAGTGGAGATTCCCACAATCGACGGCAAGGCCAAAGTGAAAATCGCTCCCGGAACGCACGCCGGCAAAGTATTGCGTCTTCGCGGCAAGGGTCTTCCGTCGCTCAACGGTTACGGGCGAGGAGATATTCTGGCAGTGGTGGACATCACTATACCCTCGAAACTATCGGCGCAGGAAAAGAAGCTTGTCGAGCAGCTTGCGCAGCAGCCCTCGTTCAAGGCTGCGGAGAAGGTCGAGAATCAGAATATCTTCGAACGAATGAAGAGTTTTTTCAGATAACCAACAACTAAAAAACGGAGATTATGGGTCTGTTCACTCCTTACAAGAAGTCGGCAAACAAATTCAGCTATATTCCGAGGTTTTACGACCCCGTAAAAGAGGCTCGCGAATTGCGACGGCGCGAATTGCGCGGCGAAAGCGTCGAGACCGACAATGCGGAATATACGCCTGGAATGTATCTGCGCACGCAACGCGAAGCCCGTGCTGAACGGCGGCTCAATTCGGCCGGAAGACGCACGAACAAGGGTTCGGGGCTGATAATGGTCGCCGGAGCCTTGCTGCTTCTGCTTTTCGCCTATATGCTATACCCTCGCATCATGGAGCTGTTGTCGATGAGCGGCAATCGTCAGCGGGTGCAGACGGTCGTCGAGGAGTTCGACCCCTATGCCCCTATTCTGATAGTTCCAAACGATTACGAAGAGTAAAACATCGGAAGTGCCATGGCCGACAGAATAAAACTATTGCCCGAAGTCGTCGCTAACCAGATAGCCGCCGGAGAAGTGGTCGAAGAACCCGCTTCGGTGGTGAAGGAGATGATGGAGAATGCGATAGATGCGGGCGCACGATGCGTGAAGGTGTTATTCCGCAACGGAGGACTCGATCTCATCCAGATAATCGACGACGGCTGCGGTATGTCGCCGACCGATGCGCGTTCGGCATTCGACCGTCACGCAACCAGCAAAATCGCCTCGGTGGAGGATATATACGCCCTCCGCACATTCGGATTTCGCGGCGAGGCTCTCGCCTCGATAGCGGCCGTGTCGCAGGTCGAACTCAAAACACGACAGAGCGACAGCGAAACCGGAACCGAAACTCTTATTTCGGGCGGAGAGTTCATATCCCAAAAGCCGGTAATGACTCCCGTCGGTTCGAACTTCATGGTCAAAAACCTATTCTACAACGTGCCCGCACGAAGAAAATTTCTGCGCGAACCGTCGAGACTCGCTTCTGCAGTCAAGGCCGAATTCCAACGCGTGGTCCTCTGCTATCCCGACCTCGAATTCGAACTCCACTCCAACGGCTCGGTAATATACAATCTGCGTGCGGCTGCCCTGCCTACCCGAATAATCGACGTAATAGGCAATCATATAAAGAAAAATCTGCTCGAAGTGGATGCCGATACCTCGATAGTCCGGATAAATGGTTATGTAGGCCGTCCGGCCGTCGCAAAAAAACGCAACAACGAACAATATCTGTTCGTGAACGGACGATATTTCAAATCGCCCTATCTTAACAAAGCAATACTGAAAGCCTACGAAAAACTGATACCCGAAGGCAGTTATCCATCCTATTTTATATATATAACGGTGGACCCCGAACGTATCGACGTGAACGTATCGCCCAAAAAGACCGAAGTCAAGTTCGCCGATACGGAGCCGGTATGGCAGATTCTGAATGCCGCCGTCCGCGAAACGCTGGCAAAGACCGGTGCGGTTCCGATGATAGATTTCGACAACGAATCCGACATAGAGATTCCCGTCTCGCAACGCGGAGTGATATATCAGGAGCCGCGTTCGGCCGTAAACGAGAACTACAATCCGTTCCTCGAAACGGACGACGATGACAATCTCCGCGAAACGGCAATGCCGATGCGGCAGAGTGCAATGCCCGGATTCCGACGCGAAACTTCGGTCAATGCTGGCTACGGACTGACACCCAACAACGAATTTGCCATAGGACATATGCACAGCAACATCGCGGAAGAGGAGTTCGAAGAGTTCGTAAGCGGCAACAACGAATATACGGCGGAATTTTCGATGCAGGATATACCGTCATTCGGCAATCCCGATGTCAAACCCGAAATACGTTCGGCCGTATACCTCGGCGGAGGATATGCCGCGGCGTTGGTTAACAATCGTCTTGCCGTCATAGATTTGCGAAGGGCCAAAGAGCGCATTCTCTACGAAAATTACCTGCTGTTGCTCAGCGGAACATCTTCGGTAAGTCAGCAGCTTCTGTTCCCCGAGAAGCTCGTGCTGTCGAACGACGAATATTCGCTGCTGCAGGAGAATGCCGCCGAATTTTCGGCTCTCGGCTTCGAAATTTCGTTCGAAGGCGACGGTTCGGTATCGGTAACGGGCATTCCGGCAGAGACCGGCAACGAAAATATCGACGAACTGATATTCGAACTGCTGAAAGTATTCGATATGCCGGTGTCGGCCGTCGAAATACGCCGTCAGAGCATAGCGCGTGCAATGGCCCGCAGCGGAGCCTCCCGCGCCCCGCGCAACATGAGCGATGAAGAGGTATCAGCGCTGCTCGACAATCTGTTGCAGAGCGACAACATAAGTTACTCCCCTTCGGGCAAACCCATAATGGCCGAGATTACCGCGGATGAGATTCGCGCAAAGCTCGCATGACAAAAAACAAACTAAACCGAGAAAAAGATTATGAACCCGTATTTCAGAACTCCGCCGGTAGTAAAGAATCTCGTAATAGCCAATACGCTGATATACGCAGCCGTGGCACTCATACCGGCAGTTGCCCGAATAGCCGGATATTGCGAACTCTTCTGGTTTCAGAGTCCGTTCTTTCATACGTGGCAGTTCATCACCTATATGTTCCTGCACGGAAGTTGGAGTCATCTGTTCTTCAATATGTTCGCACTGTGGATGTTCGGTCGTCTGTTAGAGTTCGAACTCGGGTCCAAGCGCTTTATAGTCTACTATTTGGTATGCGGCATCGGTGCGGCATTGATTCAACTCGGAGTCGCATGGCTCACGGGCGATTTGGGCATACGGCTCATAGGAGCCTCGGGTGCCGTAATGGGTCTGCTGCTGGCATTCGGAGTCATGCACCCCAACGAAGCCATATTCATATTCCCCCTGCCGTTCCCGATCAAGGCCAAATGGTTCGTGATAGGATACGCAATACTCGAAATCGTACTCGGAACTGCCGGTATGCACAGCGGCATTGCCCATTTCGCACACGTGGGCGGTATGCTGTGGGGATTCCTGCTGCTTCGGTACTGGAAACGCAAAGGATACATAAATTTCTGATTCATGGCAGAATACTACCGCAATCCATACGGCAGTCGCGGACATGACTCCTCGAGACGCAGGTCATTCTGGATGATACTCGCCGACACCTTCATGTGGGTGCTTACCGTTACGGCCGTCATCGCAATGACAATCATCTTTGCAGGCCGCTTCATATCACCCGAACGGATGTGGTACTTTTCGCTGCTCGGACTCGTCGCTCCGGTAGTATACATAACGGTGGTGCTGACGATGCTCTACTGGATTGTCCGCTGGCGATGGTCGGCCGTACTGCTCGCCGGCATATTCGTAATGCTCGGGCTTTTCCATATGCCCATGTATTACAAACTCGACCTTACAAAACAATACGGCGAACCGGCCTACGACCGTTCATCCATCAAGGTGCTGACCTTCAATGTGCGATATATGCAGAGCGATACCCGAAAATCGACAATAGATTCGGTGACCCGGCTCGTGCGTTCGCTTAATCCCGACATAGTATGCTTTCAGGAGTTTCCGCTCGACCGTGACGTGCGTCGCAGAATAGCCTCCAAAATGGTCGGCTACAACGCTGCCGGCACCGACTCGCGACAGATGGAGTGTTTCACGAAATTCCCCATCGGACCCTCGCGCGAAATAGAAGGTTTCGGCGAAAGAGCCACTTGCTTCTGCACCGACATCTACATCAACGACGATACGGTAAGAGTCTACAACGCGCATCTGCAAACCACATCGGTAACCTCCGATGACAAGGATTATATCAGCAACGTTCAGTTCATATCCGACTCCACACGCGAAAAGAGGTTCATACACATAGCCCGCGGATTGAAAGCCAACAACACGGCACGCGCACATCAGGCCGAGGCCATACGCAGAGAGATTGCCGAATGCCCTTACCCCGTGATTCTGTGCGGCGACTTCAACGACGTGCCGGTATCGTATGCATACCGCACCGCCTCGCGCGGACTCCACGACACATTCAGTCGCGGAGGTCATATGTATGCCCACACCTATCGCGGATTTTTCGATGCCCTGCGCATCGATTACATATTCGTATCGACGCGATTCGAGACTCTCTCCTATGACGTTATCCCCACGGGAGACATCTCGGACCACTACCCCGTTATCGCAAGAATAAAGCAAACCTCAAAACAATAGACAATTATGATTTTAGATTCGATGCGGAGCAAAGAGCTGTACTATCAACTCTGCCCGCGCTTCAAAAAGGCCTTCGAATGGCTCGAAAGCACTGATTTGAAAAACCTCGCTCCGGGTCGTCATACCATAGACGGCGACGACATTTTCGTTAATGTTCAGGAGCTCGAACTTCGTCCCCGCGAGCAGGCGGCACTCGAGGTTCACAACACCTATATCGATATTCAGGTCGTAATCGAAGGCGTCGAGGAGTTCGGATGGACTCCGCGCAGCGAGGTCAAGCAGCCCCGCGGAGAGTTCGACCCCGCAAATGACATCGGATTCTACACCGACACTCCAAAAATGTTCTATACGATGCACGAGGGTGAGTTTTGCATACTCATGCCGCAGGATGCGCATGCACCCATGCTCGGCAGCGGTCCCATAAAAAAACTTATCGTAAAAGTGAAAAAATAACATCGTCATGAAGAATCTCTTTCGCGCCATACTGTCAATACTGTTCATACTCGGATACGGTTACGCCAACGCTCAAAATATAGAGCTCAAGCAGGAGAAAGACGGGTTCGTATGGAAAAGAGTATCCGCCAACGGTGCATACGGCGCACAGACCGAAACCGGCGAAACACTGATTCCCGCAATATACAGTTCGCTGTTCTACTCCGAATCGGGCAAATGCTTCTATGCGAAGCTCGACGGTTACGAAACCTGCTACGAAAAGGACGGCTCGAATCCTATTCCGCTCAGCAGCAAATACACCGATGTACTCAAACTCACCACATCCAGCGACAAACTCGTATGGTATCGTGTCGAGAAAAACGGAGTCCGCGGAGCCTGCGATGCACAGGGGCGAGTGCTTGTCGCGCCGTCGATATCATCGAAACATAATCTGTTTTACAGCGAGTACGACCATACATTCAAATACGAGAAGAAAAAGGGAAACTACGTGAGTCTAAATGTGGCTCTGCCTGCCTCGAGCAAACCGGCATCTGCCTCGTCACACTACGATTCCGGATACGCATCCTCTTCCGGTTCGGCGGCACAGCAGTATGATGCCGGCTGGTATTACGCTCGGGCTACGGAGATGCTGGAGAGCGGTTCTGACTTCTATAAAGATGCCCTCGGACTCTTCAAGAAGGCCAACGAACTGCAACCCGGCAACAAGCTCTACGAATATTACATCGGATATTGCTTTCAGAAAAGCGGCGATTCGGCAAATGCCGCAATATGGTACAACAAATCGGCCGAACGCGGATATGCTCCGGCTCAATTTCGAATGGGTGAAATATCGTCTGAAGCTGCTACGAAATTATCATGGTATATGAAGGCAGCACAGCAAGGACATGTCATCGCACAGTATCGAGTCGGCAACCACTATCAAAAAGGCCTCAGCGTCACTGTGGACTATGCAAAGGCGGTGCAATGGTTTTCAAAAGCGGCCAATGCCGGCTGTCTGAATGCCCAATACAGGCTCGGAGCCTGCTACGCATTCGGTCTGGGAGTGCCGAAAAACGAAAATCAAGCCATAAAGTGGCTGTACAATCCTGTACTCAACAACAACGGCGATGCCATAATAGTCATGGGCATCATCTATTACAATCGCGGCGACAAAGCTACCGCCCTCGAACTGTTGCAGACAGGATTGAACAACTCACCCTCCGATAAAGAGAGAAAAAATGAAGCCAAAGAGATTCTGAAGAAAGAGGGAATCGAATACAAGGAGGACATTGGCGACTGGTGGTGGTTCTAAAACCTTAAATTACACAACTAAAAAAGCGAGTATAAAACCTCGCTTTTTTTATAATCGTGTTACAAACTGCGGATATGTTCGGCATCCAACTTAAGGCGGTCTTTCAGTTCATCGACGGATGAAAATTTGCGCTCGTCGCGAATCTTGCAGCCCAACTCGACCGTAAGACAACGACCGTACAAATCACCGTCGAAATCGAACAGATAGGTCTCGAGCAATCGTCGTTTGCCGTCCACCGACGGACGCACTCCTACATTCGACATAGCAACGTATCGGCGGCCGTCCAACTCCACCGTAGAGGCGTATACCCCATTCTCCACCTCCAAACCCTCGGCATCTATGTTCGCCGTAGGAAATCCCAGCCGCCGGCCCAACTGCTGACCCTTGATTACGGTTCCTTCAATCTTCATGGTCTAAACGTTTTCGGTCAGTTTGCGAACCAGCGACACCTGCGAGAAAAACTCCTTGGCAAAGACTCTCAAAACCGTATACGAAGGTATCGCGAACAGCATTCCGAGTACGCCGGCACACGAACCGGCAATAAGTATCACCAAAAAGACCTCCAGCGGATGAGCCTTCACGCGTTCGGAATAAAGCGTCGGCTGCAGAACAAAATCATCGAGACATTTTATGCACAACAGCGTAAACACGATGATAACCATAGTCGAACCCACCGTATAACCCTCGATAGGAGTTACTAAGCCCACGAACACAGAAGCTATGCCGCCGATAAGCGGTCCGGCATAGGGAATAACATTCATGACGCCCATAATAAGTCCTATGAAAAAGGCATCGGCCGCCTTCATGCCGAATATCATCATGACGGTCGATATTACCGTCATCAGCACGGCGCTCTCGGTGAGCAGACCGCCGAAATAACGCGACAACAACACAGTAATCTTGTCCAATGCCCGCGTAACGTTCTCCTGATAACGCTCGGGGAAAACGGCCTTTACCATAGCATAGAACAGACCGTCCTCCTTCAAAAAGAAGAAGGTAATGAACGAGATGGAGAAAAATGTTATCACGAACGACAATCCTATGTTGATAATCGACGAAAATGCGGTGTTGATAGTCTCATAATCGACAAGTTTGCCGAGCGACGACGCCAGCACATCCGTCAGCGAGAATCTCGATTCCGGCATCAGGAAGAGAGCATGCAGGTAGGTTTGAATCTTCATAACCGGCTCCTCGACCGTCTTCAGCACCGAACTGAAGTCGAGAGTCGCGAATTCGATGAGTTTGCTCATGACCAGCGGGATAAAGAGCGAGCAGGCCGTGGCGAAAATCACCCACATCGACAACAGCGTAATTGCCGCCGCCACACCGCGCGGAATGCGGAACCGTTTGACCCTCACCTTCGAAAGGAAACTTACGAGCGGACGTCCTACAATTGCCAGCACGGCCGACACAAGGATATAAATGACGATATCGCTGAAGTACCATATCAGAAACAGCACCACAGCGGTAAATATAATACCGACTATATATCGCCACACGGAGTTCATCCTCAAAGCCATTGTTTCTATTTCAATCGGGCCAACGGAGTCTGCGTTCCCACCACGGGGTCGCCTATCTCCACCAGCAGTTCGCTGTCGGCCGGAATAAGCAAATCAATACGCGAGCCAAATTTGATAAAACCGCAAGAATCGTTCTGCCGCACCTCCTTGCCGACATTCACATACGACACGATGCGGCGAGCCACCACGCCCGCCACCTGACGGAACATTACCTCATGACCCTGAGCGGTCTCCACTACAATGGTCGTGCGTTCGTTCTCGGTCGAGGATTTCGGATGCCACGCAACCAGAAAACGCCCCGGATGATACTTGAAATATTTCACGATGCCGCCGACAGGGAACCAGTTGATATGCACATTGGTAACCGACATGAAAATCGAAATCTGCATAAGTTCGCGGCCGCCGAAGTATTCGTCCTCGACCACCTTTTCGGTCACCACCACACGACCGTCGCAGGGTGCGAAGACCAAATCGGCGTCATGAATC
The DNA here is from genome assembly GCA_022511355.1 of Alistipes sp. Classification (GTDB taxonomy): domain Bacteria; phylum Bacteroidota; class Bacteroidia; order Bacteroidales; family Rikenellaceae; genus Alistipes. Next base: position 6,489 of record JAFLRS010000031.1, on the reverse strand, counting down.
TTCACACGGCGAGGTTCGCGGAAAAACGACACGATAAAGAACCAGAACATCAGAAGCACTATGCCGCTCAACCACATCACACCCACATCCTCGCGGGCATTCAGCAGATAGTATATGAATCCCCACAGCAGCAGGCAAAGCAGTCCGGTAATGAAAATTATTCTGTATCCTTCCTTGTTTATCTTCATAATTCAGAGGGTTTATTCAGTTCATTTTTCAATTCAAAGCATAAGCAGCAGATATACGAATGCAAACGGCACCGATATGAGCATGGCATCGAACCGGTCGAGAAAACCGCCGTGACCGGGCATTATCCGACCCGAATCCTTCACTCCTACCGAGCGTTTGAACATCGATTCCACCAAATCGCCGGCAACGCCCGTTACGGATGTCACCAAAGCAAGTCCGCACCACAGAGCCGCACTGCCGCCCACAGCCAGACTCGCCAGCCATCCGATGAGAACAGCTCCGGCAATACCGCCGACAAAACCCTCCCACGACTTTTTGGGCGAGATTCGTTCGGCCATCTTATGACGGCCCAGCGTGCATCCGACCAGATAGGCGAATACATCGTTTCCCCACACGATGCAGATGAATCCAATCATCATGACCGGATTCCACACTCCGCCGTTGAGCAGCAGCGGAATATACATCAGCAGCGACATAGGAACGGCTACATATATCACACCCGCAAGAGTGGTCGCAATGTTGGCCATCGGTTTTTCGCTCTTGTGCCACAGTTCGCATATAAAGATAGTGGGCAGCATGACCAGCATATAAAGCAGCAGCGGCATAACCATACCCGAACTCGTCGCCGAGACGAATCCGTCGGCTGCGAATTGGCTGAAGATGTAGAAATTGATATAAAAGAGGAGTGTCGAATATATGAAACCCGTAGCTTTTTGCGGCTGCATACCTCCGCGGTTGCACAGATTGTAAAATTCGAACAGACATCCGAACATAATGAGCAGAATCAGAATTCTGAAACTCCAGTGCGAACACCATATAGCGGTGAAGAATACGGCCATCATCACCACGCCGCTCACCGTCCTTACAAGCAGGTTCTTCATTTTATCGTTCATATCTGCTACTCTTTATCGGTTGTTGAAGCCTCTTTTTCAGCCTCTTTCTGTTCGCGCAGAATATCCTTTTTGCGCTTGCCGAATATGCGTTCCACATCTTCTGTGAATACCACCTCGCGCGACAGCAGCAGTTCAGCCAGTTCGGTAAGTCCGTCACGATGTTCGGTCAGCACCTTTTTGGCCATTGCGTAAGCCTCGCCGATAAGTTTTTTAACCTCGTCGTCGATCTCCTGCGCCGTGCGTTCGGAATATGGCTTCGTGAATGCCATGTCGCTCTGACCCGTCGAATCGTAATAGCTTATCGTTCCCACCTTGTCGCTCATGCCGTAGTAGGCCACCATTGCATAGGCCTGTTTCGTCACTCGCTCGAGGTCGTTCAGAGCGCCGGTCGAGAGATGGCCGAATGTCAGCTCCTCGGATGCACGGCCGCCCAAGGTTGCAGCCAGTTCGTCGAGCAGATGCTCACGGGTGGTAATCTGACGCTCTTCGGGCAGATACCACGCGGCACCCAAAGCCTTGCCTCGCGGAATTATCGTCACCTTGATTAACGGATTCGCATTCTCGAGAATCCAGCTTACCGTAGCATGACCCGCTTCATGATAGGCAATCGTGCGCTTCTCTTCGTCGGTAATAATCTTGTTCTTGCGTTCGAGACCTCCGATTATGCGGTCGATGGCCGCCAAAAAATCTTCACGTCCGACAACCTTTTTATTGTGTCGTGCAGCTATCAGAGCCGCCTCGTTGCAGACATTGGCTATATCGGCGCCCGAAAATCCGGGGGTCTGCTTGGCCAAGAATGTGCGGTCCAACTCGGGATCGAGCTTCAACGGCTTCAGATGCACGTTGAATATCTCCTCGCGCTCCTTGATGTCGGGCAAACCGACCTCTATCTGCCGGTCGAAACGACCCGCACGCATCAGAGCCTTGTCTAAAATATCGGCGCGGTTGGTCGCAGCCAATACTATCACGCCCGTATTGGTCTGGAAACCGTCCATTTCGGTAAGCAGCTGATTGAGCGTATTCTCGCGTTCGTCATTGCCCGAGAATCCCGCATTCTTGCCGCGGGCGCGTCCTATGGCATCTATTTCGTCGATGAACAGTATGCAGGGAGCTTTCTGCTTGGCCTGCTCGAAGAGATCGCGAACGCGAGAAGCACCCACACCCACGAACATCTCCACGAAGTCGGAACCCGAAATCGAGAGGAAAGGCACATTCGCTTCACCGGCCACGGCCTTTGCCAACAGCGTTTTACCCGTTCCCGGAGGACCTACGAGCAACGCTCCTTTGGGTATCTTGGCACCCAGTTCCACATATTTGTCCTTCTTCTTGAGGAAATCGACAATCTCCATGATTTCGACCTTCGCCTCCTCGAGACCCGCGACATCCTTGAATGTCACTCTGCGATTGTTGTCCTTGTCGAACACCTGCGCCTTGGCCTTGCCTACATTCATTATGCCTCCGGCACCGCCGCCGCCACGCGACATACCGCGCCACATGAAAATCCATATACCTATAAAGAACAGCCACGGCAGCAGACTTATAAGCATATCGGTCCAGCCGCGCTCGCTGTTCTCGTACTCGACCGGAACGCGATTGCCGCTCTGCTCCTCGATTGAACTCATATTGCGCTCGAAAGAGTCCACCGAACCGATGGTAAATGTAAGCTGCGCACCCTTTTCGGGCATATTCTTGAGCGTTTTGTCGTCAGAATCGGAACGATATTTCTCGACAGCCTCCTTGCGCAGATATACCCTTGCGCTTTCGCGGTTCTGAACCACTATTTTTTCGACATCGCCGGCCGAAATCATGCCCTCCACAACCGTCCAGTTGCTGCGCACGGGATCCGACGAATGTTCGCTCACCAACCATGAGCCAATAATCAGCAGACCGATAAAGCCCCACAGCCACATTATGTTGGGACGCAGATTGGGCAGTCCGCCATTTCGTTTTTTAGCCATATTTTTCTACTCTTCGTATTCGTATCGTTTCATCGGCGCATCGGCCCACAACTCTTCGAGCTTGTAAAATTCGCGCAGCTCCGTAAGGAATATGTGTACGACCACATCCACATAGTCCATCGCAATCCAAAGAGCGGTCTGCTGACCCTCGATGCGCCAAACCTTTTCGCCCAGTTTTTCGAACACCTTCTCCTCGATGCCGGCAGCTATGGCCGCCACCTGAGTGGTTGAGTCGGCATTGCAGACCACGAACCGGTTGCAGATGGCCCCGTCGAATCCGGTCAAATCCAACGATACAATATTCTTACCCTTTTTATCCGATATAGCTTCGGCAATCAAATCCGCAAGCTCCGTTTCCGTAAATTTTGCCATATTAATCATAAAACACTATAACCTTGCAAATATAGCAAATTTTTTCGTTTACTTAACAATTAATAAAAATAATACCTATCTTTGTATTGCTGTCGCTCGATTGTCCGACAGCATGACATACGATAAAAAAGCATCGGCTTTACTTTCTTGCGAGTCGAACTTGGCGGTTTAGATTCTTTTTGTAAGGAGTGGCAGAGTTGATGCTCGTGTCGTTTTTCGGCGCGGGCAATCTTCACTATCTCTTATATGGGTACGCCAAGACCCGACTTGCGGATAATGCAAGAATTGTCTGCGCTTTTTTATTGCTTGCACCGCAAATATTATCAACAATTAAAAACGACAAAACTATGAAGAAACTGCTGTTTATCTTTATGTTGTTCTCGGCATTTTCGCTGGCCGGCTGCGATGACGAGAATCTCGGGATTGATGACACCAACGACAATACCCAAACCCAAGACCCCGACAATAATAATCAAGACAGTGATAATGATGGTAACGATGTGAATTCTTCTGATAATGAGATGTTCCCCGACCCGATATTCAGGGCCTATGTAATGGAAAATTTCGATATCGACGGCGACGGCATAATATCGGAAGAAGAGGCGGAAGAAGTTACATATATAAACGTTAGCATAAGTTACTCCACTCCTGACAATGAAAAAATCGCTTCACTCGAAGGCATTCAGCATTTCGTCAATCTGACAGAGTTATTCTGCGATTGCAACAGATTGACAACTTTGGATCTTAGCCATAATACTGCATTGGAAACTTTGTTGTGTTATTATAATCAACTGACGGAATTGGATATCACACAGAATAGTGCAATGACAGATTTGTTCTGTGACAATAATGAGCTGACGACCTTGGATGTTACACAGAATCCCGCATTGACATATCTGTCCTGCGGTTCCAACAAACTAACGACTTTGGATGTCACACAGAATCCTGCGCTGACAACTTTGTTTTGCGAGTTCAACCAACTGACGACCTTGAATGTTACGCAGAATCCCGCATTGACATCTTTATCCTGCTATTCAAATCAATTGACAGCGTTGGATATTACGAAAAACCCTGCCCTGACCAGATTCACCTGCGCTTCTAATCCACTGATGACTTTGGATGTCACTAAAAACCCCGCGATAACATATTTGGACTGCCATGAAAACCAACTGACAGCCCTGGATGTTACGAAAAACAATGCACTGACAACTTTGGTATGCGATTATAATAATCTGACCGCTTTGGATGTAACGGAGAACTCTGCACTGTCAGAGTTATCGTGCAATTCCAACCGACTGACGACATTGGATGTCACGCAGAATCTGCAGCTGAAACTTTTGCTGTGTTCTACTAATGAACTTACGGAGTTGGATTTATCGCAGAACTCCGTATTGGGATGGCTGTCATGTTTTTCCAACCGACTGACTACATTGGATTTATCGCAAACCAGTTTGGGCAATAGCGCATCTTTGAATCAGCTTTGTTGTTCACCCATGAATGGCAGCGGCCTTGAAACGCTCTATTTGAAAACCGGTGCAGAGATACCCTGTATTTATCCGGAGCGAGATGATGAGTATGTGCCTGCAAATACACGGATATTGTTTAAGGATTAAAGTTATCCGATTAATGAAAAAAGCGGAGTCCGATGGATTCCGCTTTTTTGTATTTTTTTAGCCGCGAGCGTTTATAAATGTCATCCTGAGTGGGGCGAAAACTATTTCACTATCTTCAATTCCGACATGATGGTACGCGACAAAGCCTCCACTATCGAACTCTTTACATAAGTCCTGCGAACCGCAAGCGCTATCTTTCGCGATGTCGCTCCCTTCGCCAATGTCTTTACCTGCTTCTTGTGTTCCGGCGAAATGTACTCCACAGCCATCTCCGGTATAACCGTCACACCGCCCGTACAATCGACTATGCGCATAAGCGTATCCAAAGAACCCGATTCGAATGCGTAATGACGCGGCATCTCGCGCGAAGCCTGACACAATTCGATTATCTGGTCACGCAAACAGTTGCCCGGACTCAAAAGCACCAAATCCGAAGGGTCGATATCCTCGATACGAATATTCGTCCGCTCGATTAACGGATGATTCGGCGACACATAGATATAAAAACGGTCGTTGAACAACTCCTGCTCCACAATCCCGTCTCCGCACGTTCCGCCCGCCACAAGCGCCGCATCTATACGGTCCTTGTTCAAAGCCTCCACAATATCGGAGGTGACCATCTCGCGAATCTCAAGCTCAACCTTGGGGTACCTCTTGGCAAAGGCCGGTATGAATTTGTGCAGCAGATACGGCGCAATCGTAGGTATAACCCCGAGACGCATTTTGCCCGAAGTCTCGCCCTTCATCTCCGCCACGACCTCGCGAATCATGCCGAACTCGCGCAAAACATTGCGAATCTGGTCGAGAACAACCTTGCCGGCTTCGGTGGGAATCACCGGCTTCTTAGAACGGTCCAGCAGAATCACGCCCAACTCCTCCTCCAAAGCCTTGACCTGCATACTCAATGACGGCTGAGTAACAAAACAGTGTTCCGATGCCTGCGAAAAACTTCCGCAATTGGCAACCGCCAAAAAATACTCCAATTGAATGATAGTCATAAATACGATGGAACTTTTATATATACCGATCGCAAAAGTATAAAAAAAAACTATATCGTAAAACTTTTTTCATCGTTCGGCAATAATTTTCCTACTTTTGTTCGAAATTAATAAACGAAACAGCTTTTTTATACAAAAACTCCGACAATGGGAAAAATCATACTCACGGGCGACCGCCCGACCGGCAAACTTCATTTGGGACACTTCGTAGGCTCGCTCAGCCGTCGCGTTACGCTGCAAAATTCGGGTGAGTTCGAGAAGATTTTCATAATGATCGCCGATGCACAGGCTCTGACCGACAATGCCGACAACCCCGACAAAGTACGTCAGAATATAATCGAAGTCGCTCTCGACTATCTGTCGTGCGGACTCGACCCCGAAAAATCGACCATCTTCATACAGTCGCAAGTCCCCGAACTCTGCGAACTGGCCTTCTACTACATGAATCTGGTCACCGTGTCGCGTC
>JAFLRS010000030.1 GCA_022511355.1 Alistipes sp. | reverse complement strand
TGTCGTGGACGCAGGTCGAGACCGGTTCGGCCATTACGTGGAAGTATCCGAGCTGTGTGCTGTTGGGCGACAATTCGTCGGGTGAATTTTATTCGGTGGCGATGACCAACAACCGCCAGCAGGCCGATACGGGCACCAAGATGATACACATAGGCCGTAATACCCGCAGCCGTATAGTGTCGAAGGGCATTTCGGCGGGTTGCAGCGAGAACTCCTACCGCGGATTGGTTAAGGTGGGCAAGACGGCCGAGAATGCGCGCAACTATTCGCAGTGCGATTCGCTGTTGATAGGCGACAGATGCGGAGCCCATACTTTTCCCGAGATTGACAGCCGCAATGCTACGGCGGTTTTGGAGCATGAGGCAACCACGTCGAAGATTTCGGAGGAGCAGTTGTTTTATTGCAATCAGCGAGGGTTGTCGGTGGAGGATGCCGTAGGATTGATTGTGAACGGATATGCGCGCGAGGTATTGAACAAGTTGCCGATGGAATTTGCGGCAGAGGCGCAGAAGCTGCTGTCGATAAGTTTGGAGGGCAGTATAGGATAGAGAAAATAAAAGAAACAGCGATATATGCTTATTGTAAGGAACTTACACGCACGAGTTGCGGACAGAGAGATTTTGAAGGGTATCGACCTCGAGGTTCATGCGGGCGAGATTCATGCCATTATGGGTCCGAACGGTTCGGGCAAGAGTACGTTGGCGGGAGTGCTGGCGGGAAATGCGAAGTACACGGTGACCGAGGGCGGTATTGAGTTCGAGGGTCGTGATTTGACTTCGTTGTCGATTGAGGAGCGTGCGCGGGCGGGTCTTTTTCTGGGATTTCAGTATCCGGTGGAGATTCCGGGTGTTTCGATGGCCAATTTCATGAAGCTGGCAGTTGCCGAGAAGCGCAAGGCCATGGGTTTGGAGCCGTTGTCGGCTTCGGAGTTTTTGAAGCTTATGCGTGAGCGGAGTGCTGTTGTGGAGTTGGATGCGAAGCTCACTTCGCGGGCGGTGAACGAGGGATTTTCGGGCGGCGAGAAGAAGAAGAACGAGATTTTTCAGATGGCGATGCTGGACCCGAAGCTGGCGGTGTTGGACGAGACCGACAGCGGTCTCGACATCGATGCTTTGCGCATTGTGGCTACGGGGGTGATGAAGCTGCACACGCCCGAGAATGCGACGGTGGTGATTACCCACTATCAGCGCCTGTTGGACTATATTGTTCCCGATTTCGTCCATGTTTTATATAACGGCCGCATCATCTATTCGGGCGACAAGAGTTTGGCTCTGCAGCTCGAGAAGGAGGGTTACGACCGTCTGATAGAGGAGTATAACAACGGAAAGCTATGAACGAACTCCCGACATATTTTGCAGAGTTTCTGAGCGGTGACGGTGTTCGTGAATGGCGTGGCGGCGTTATCGACGGCCGTTGTTCCGGGGTGTTGGCGGTTCGGGACCGCAAGCGGCTCGAGGTTTCGGTTTCGGCCGGAGCGAGCGGTGAGCTGTTGATACTGCATACTGTGCCTGCAGAGTCGTCGGTGACGGTCGAATTGGGCGAGAATGCCACGCTGTCGGTGACCGATTTGTATTTGTGCGGCAGTTTTTCGGAGGTTGAGGTTCGTCAGTCGGAAGGCAGCCGTTGCGACTTCACGGTTGCCGATTTGTCGGGCAGCAATGTGTCGTATCGTGCCGAGTTGAACGGTCGGGATGCCGAGTGGCGTTTCGGAGGCGTGTTCACGGGCACCGGCAGCGACAGATGCACGATGGTTCTCAATACGCGGCATAATGTTTCGGATTGCCGCAGCGAGTCGATGGTGAAGGGGGTGGTTTCGGGCCGTGCTGCGGGCGAGTTCCGCGGATTGGTCTATGTGGCACCCGACGCACAGCGCACCGATGCCCGCCAGCAGAGCCGCAATATCGAATTGGGAACGGAGTCGCATATAGTTGCGAAGCCGCAGTTGGAGATTTACGCCGATGACGTGAAGTGCAGCCACGGTGCGACGGTGGGTCACAGTGACGAGGAGGCGCTTTTCTATATGCGTCAGCGCGGATTGAGCGAACGTGACGCGCGTCGTCTGCAAATCGAGGGATTCGTCAAGGATGTGATTATGAGTTGCCGTAATGAATCGCTGCGGGCGGTTCTCGAGGCTGAAATCGATAAAAAACTTGAAAAATTGTAGTTCGGATGTTCGACGTTGAGCGCATACGGAGGGATTTCCCTATTTTGAGCCGCGAGGTACACGGCCGTCCGTTGGTCTATCTCGACAGCGGAGCCACGGCACAGCGTCCGTTGTGCGTGACGTCGAAAATCGAATATTTGCACAACAACATCAACTCCAATATTCACCGCGGGGTGCATCATTTGTCGTCGGAGATGACGCGTCTGTATGAGGATACGCGCGATACGGTCCGTCGTTTCATCGGTGCGGCCCATCGCGAGGAGGTTATTTTTACGAGCGGAGCTACGGCGGCTGTAAACACCGTGGCATGGTCGTGGGGGTTGCAGAATCTGCATGAGGGCGACAATGTGATAGTGAGCGAGATGGAGCATCACTCCAATTTGGTTCCGTGGCAGCAGGTGGCCGGTATGCGCGGTGCGGAACTGCGTGTTCTGCCCTTCGACGATGAGGGCCGTCTGATGACCGAACGTCTGGATTCTCTGCTCGACGGCCGCACGAAGATGGTGGCTGTTACGCAGGCTTCTAATACGCTGGGCACGCGTCCCGATTTGCAGACCGTTATTGCAAAGGCTCATGCGGCGGGGGCTTTGGTTTTGGTGGACGGTTGTCAGGGCATAGTTCACGGCGGGTTCGATGTTGCGGAATCGGGGTGCGATTTTTACGCATTTTCGGGCCACAAGATTTTCGGACCTACGGGTACGGGGGTTCTGTACGGCCGTCGCGAGTTGTTGGAGTCGATGCCTCCGTTCATTTTCGGCGGCGACATGGTGGACCGTGTAACCTTTGCCGGGACCACATTTGCACCGCTGCCGCTGAAATTCGAGGCCGGTACGGCCAATTTCATAGGGGTTGCGGCTTTGGGCGAGGCGTTGAATTATGTGAGCGGTATTTCTGCGGCCGAGGTTGCGGCCTATGAATCGGAGTTGTTGAGGTATGCGACCGAGGAGCTTATGCGAATCGACGGTATGCGGATATACGGAACGACGGCTGATAAGTGTGCGATAGTGTCGTTCAATGTCGAGGGTGTTCACCATTACGATTTGGGCATGATACTCGACAAGACTGGCATAGCCATACGCACGGGACATCATTGTGCCGAGCCGGTTATGGCGCATTACGGTGTTACGGGGATGTGTCGTGCGTCGTTTGCGATGTATAATACGGCGGCGGAGGTGGATGCTTTGACGGCTGGGATAAGACGGGCTGTCCGAATGTTAAGATAAGAGGAGGTCAGGTGATGTTTATAGTATTGGAGGGTCTTGACGGGGCCGGAAAATCGACTCAGATTGAGATGATGCGCCGGATGTTGTCGGAGTACGGCATCGAGAGCGAGTACATACACTTTCCGCGATTCGATGCGCCGGTTTACGGTGAGATGATTGCGCGGTTTCTGCGCGGGGAGTTGGGCAGTGTGGAGAGTGTGGACCCTTATGTAGTGGCGTTGCTTTATGCGGGAGACCGGAAGGATGCGGCTCCGATGATACGCCGTTGGCTCAAGCAGGGCAAGGTGGTGATAGCGGACCGTTATGTGTGGTCGAATATCGGATACCAGTGCGGCAAGTATGCCGATGTGGGGAAGCGCAGGGAGTTGCGGGACTGGATTTTGAAGTTGGAGTACGGTTTGAACCGGCTGCCCCGGCCCGATGTTTCGCTTTTTTTGGATGTTCCGTTCGCGTTTACGGAGCGGAAGTTGTCGGAGGAGCGCGAGGGGAGCGACCGCAGTTATCTGAAGGGCGGAAAGGATATACACGAATCGTCTTTGTCGTTGCAGCGTCGTGTCCGCGAGGTTTACCTCGATGGTGCTGCGAGCGGATTGGGACTCGAGGTCGTCGATTGCGGCGACGGAAACGGAGCGATGGGCTCTCCCGAGCTTATTTTCAGCAGGATAAGGGTGGCTCTCGGCTGGTTTGATTATTAAACCTGAATTTGAGATGAAGGAATCGGTAAGAAATCGCAAGAGTTTGAAGATAGCGGCGCATATATGCCGTCTGACTCTTGCTGCGGTATTTATATGTTCGGGTTTTCTGAAGTCGGTTGATCCGTGGGGTACTGCGTTGAAGGTGAACGAGTACCTTTCGATTTACGGACTTGAGGAGCTGTATCCCATGTCGATGAGTTTTTCGATATGGCTTTGCGGAGCCGAGCTTATGATGGGTTGTATGCTGCTGTTCAAGGTTCGCATACGTCTGATATCGATATTTGCGATGGTCTCGATGACCTTTTTCACGGTGCTTACGTTCTTGAGTGCGACGTGGCTGCCGGTTGAGGATTGCGGTTGTTTCGGCGAGGCGGTCAAGTTGTCGCCGTGGGCGTCGTTTGCGAAGAATGCCGTTATGCTGCCTTTGGCCGTGGTGGTGTGGTGGCGATATCGTCCCGACAAGATATTTGCATTTTCGCGTCGTGAGATTCTGCTTACCGTGACATTCTTTACGATAGGCATGGGTGTTGGCACATATTGTTATCTGCACCTGCCGCTTATCGACTATCTGCCATATAAGATAGGAGTGAATATCGGCGAGGAGATGCGTCGTTCGCAGGAGGGCGGCGTGAGCGATGTGGTTGTGGTATGCCGCAACATCCGCACGAAGAAGATTCGCGAATTCGAGTTGAAGGATACCGAATGGCAGGACGACAAGAAGTGGGAGTGGATAGAGACCCGCACCGTGGATTACGAGGAGGATGTGAAGATAGAGGCTCTTATCGACGAGTTTGCGGTTCGCGATGCCGAGGGCGATGCCACCGACGAGATAGTCAATGCCGAGGGTCGTCTTTACATATTGTGTGTCACGCATTTGGACCGTCTGGGTTCGAAGTGCGAACGCCGTATGGGCGATTTGGTGGTCCGTGCAGCGTCGGAGGGGGCCGCGGTGGTGTGTCTTACGCCCGATTATTTGGACGGTGTTACCTATCACAGTTTCAACGGCGGAGCGCCTGTCCGCTGTCTCAACATCGATGCTACGGTTATGAAGACCATGCTGCGTGCCCGAAACGGAGTGGTTGTTCTCGACGACGGAACGATTGTCGATAAGCGCAACTGCCGCGACATCGGCCGCTGAAAAGGGAGATTGTGTAATAAAAAATAATAGAAAGATGAAAACTGTTTTGAAAGTTGCGGGTGCCGTAATTGCATTGCTGCTGGCAGTTGTGATTATTGTTCCCATTGCGCTCAAGCCGAAGATCGGCGAGATCGTAAAGAAGGAGGCGAACGAGATGCTGAATGCGCGTCTCGACTTCAACAAGTTGGATTTAAGTCTGTTGCGTCATTTTCCGCACGCGTCGGTAGAGCTTAAGGGTTTGACGCTTGTGGGTGTGGAGCGTTTCGAGGGCGACACGATTGTTGCTGCCGACCGCATATCGGTGGTGGTCAATTTGGGTTCGCTTTTCAGCGACGATGGCTACGAGGTGACGAAGATTTTGCTTGACCGTCCGTATGTTTCGGGCCGCAAGCTTGCCGACGGTGCGGTAAACTGGGATATAATGAAGGTTTCCGGGGAAGAGGAAGAGGTCGGGGAGGATGTCGAGGAGGAGAGCGATGAGCCGTCGTCGTTCCGTTTGCAGGTTAAGGATTTCAGCATTTCGAATGCCGAGATTCGCTATGCCGACGACTCGACCAAGCTCTATTTCGTGACCCGACCTTTCGATTTGCGTCTGCGCGGCGATATGTCGGCTGCGCAAACCGATTTGGATTTGTGGTTCAAGTCGGGCGGCATGGAGTTCGCGATGGACGGAGCCAAATTCCTTAACAAGGCTGAGATGGAGCTTACGTCGGTGATTGCTGCCGATTTGGAGAACGGACATTATACGCTTTCGCACAATACGCTGCGTCTTAATGCAATCGAATTGAGTCTTGACGGATGGGTCGAGACGGGTGAAGAGGCTTTGTCGATGGACCTTGCGATGAACAGTTCGAAGGTGAAGTTCAAGGACATTCTGTCGATGATACCGGCCTTTTATACCAAGGATTTCAAAGACCTTACGGCTTCGGGCGAACTGACGTTGGGTGCGTGGGTGCGCGGCGAGATGAAGGGAGACCTTTTGCCGGCGTTCAATTTGTCGCTCGACGTTGCGAACGGAAGTTTCAAGTATGCCGATTTGCCGCGTTCGGTGGATAACATTAATGTAGCCGCATCGGTTTCGAACAATGGCGGCACTATCGACGCCACGAAGGTGGATGTTCCGAAGCTGACTCTTACGATGGCGGGCAATTCGCTTTCGGCGTCGTTCGGTGCGGCCACTCCGGTGAGCGATTTGCAGTTCCGTGCTGCGGCCAAGGGCAAGGTCGATTTGGGTGCGATTAAGGATGTCTATCCGTTGGATGAGGGTATGTCGCTGCAGGGCGTTGTGACAGCCGACATGAGTGTTGCGGGACGTATGTCCGATGTCGAGAAGGAGCGTTACGAATCTATCGATGCGTCGGGTACTCTGACGGTCGAGGGTGTTACGGCGCATTTGGAGAATCTGCCGGAGGTGCAGGTTTCGAAGATGACGGCGACGGTTTCGCCGAAGTCGCTTGCTCTGAAGGAGATGAATGTGAATGTAGGTTCGAGCGATTTGTCGGCTGACGGAACTCTTTCGAACTATATCGGTTGGTTTTTGCGCGACGATGTATTGAGCGGCACGTTGAATGTTCGTTCGAAGTTGCTCGACGTTAACGAGTTGCTGTCGGCGCTTCCCGCCGATGAGGAGGGTGTCGAGGTTGAGGAGACCGAATCGGAGCCGATGAGCGCCATCGAGGTTCCGAAGAATCTGAAGTTGTCGTTGGCTGTGGATTTGAACCGCATTCTTTTCCAGCAGATGACGCTCGACAAGTTTACGGGCCGCATGGGTGTTGCCGACGGCAAGGTTTCCATCGACAAGTTGGGCGTGAAGGCATTCGGCGGAGAAGTATCGGGTTCGGGTGCATACTCCACGGCTGCCGACCCCAAATCTCCGAAGTTGAATCTCTCTTTGGCGATTGACAAGGCGAAGTTCGAGGAGACGTTCAAGCAGCTCGACGTAATCAAGCAGATAGCTCCGATTTTTGCGAAGACGGGCGGCGATTATTCGATGAACTTTACGATGGACACTTCGCTGACTTCGGATATGGGCGTCGAGTACAACACTTTGAACGGTTCGGGAACGATACGTTCCGAGAATATCGACATTCAGAACATCGAAGCTTTCGAGATGTTGGCCAAGGCGTTGAACAACGACAAGTTGCGCAAAATTTCGGCCAAGGATGTCAAGATTGCGTTCGCTATCAAGAACGGTCGTGTGAACACCTCTCCGTTCGACATAAAGATGGGTGACATAAAGATGACTCTTTCGGGTTCGACGGGTCTCGACCAGAGCATCGACTATACGGGCAATGTTTCGCTGCCTGCGAAGACCACGAACGGAATGTTGAGCAATGTCAATCTCAAGATTGGCGGCACATTCTCTTCGCCGAAGGTTACGGTCGATGTGAAGGAGGCTGCGAAGGAGGTTGTCACCAACGTGGTGAACGAGCAGTTGCAGAAGCTTACGGGCAGCGAGGATTTGAGCGAGGAGTTCGAGAAGCAGGCTGCCAAGTTGCGCGAGGAGGCCGATAAGGCCGGTCAGAAGCTTGTCGATGAGGCGAAGAAGCAGCGTGAGAATTTGGTAGGCAAGGCGACGAATGCCCTTACGAAGCTGGCTGCCGAGAAGAGCGGCGATGCTTTGGTGAGCGCGGCGGAGAAGCAGGCTGCCAATCTCAAGAGCGAAGCCGAGAAGCAAATCGAAGAGTTGCGCAAGAAGATGTTTTCCGAGTAGACAGTCGGAAGGCTGCATCGAAAAAAGGATTTCCGTCGGACGGGAATCCTTTTTTGTTTTGATATGCGGAGGTGGGGGTCAGTGGCGGTGGTTGCAGTTGTGATGTTGGAGGACCGTATGCGGGACATCGCCGTGCGAGATAATCTGAATCGGACAGTCGTAGTTTCGCAGTTGTTCTTCGGTTATTACGTTGGAGTCGTGCCTATGCACGCATCGGTTTACGCATACGATGCTTTTGACCACCGACGATATGGTACCTATGTCGTGCGACACCATGATTATGGCCATGCGGTCGTTGAGTTGTTTGAGCATGGAGTAGAGTTCGTTTTCGAATCGGTTGTCCACGAAGTTGGCGGGTTCGTCGAGTATTAGGAGTCGCGGCTGCATTATGATTGCCCGGCAGAGCAGAGTTCGTTGCAGTTGTCCTCCCGATATTTCGCCTATTTGTTTGCCTGCTATGTCGGCGAGACCTGCTTTTTCGAGGGCTTCGTCTGCGCGGATGCGGTCTTTTTTCGAGTATCGCGATGAGAATCCGTGTTCAGCCTGCAATCCCGAGAGGACTGTTTCGCGTACCGATATGGGGAATGCGCGGTCGAATGCCGATTGTTGCGGCATATAGCCTATCAGTGGTTTCGAGCCTTCGAACAGAGCGGGTGAGAATTCGATTTTGCCGGTGTAGGGAATCATGCCGGTTATGGCGTTCACGAGGGAGGTTTTGCCTCCGCCGTTTGGTCCTATTATGCCTGTGAAGTCATCTTCGAAGATGTCGAGATCGACATTTTCGAGGGCTTTGAAATCGCCGTAGGCGACCGATACGTTGCGTAGCGATACGAGAGCCATGGTTTATTGTCGGGTTATGAGCCGCACCATTTGGAGCGTATTGGCGAAGATATCTTCGGCGAGGGGGTCTATTTCGACTGGTTCCGCGCCGATGTCGTCGGCTATCGTGCGAACGACGCTTGCGGGGAATTGCGACTGATAGAATATCTTTTTTATGCCGTCGTTGCGTGTACGGTCTATTATTTGGGCGAGCCGTTTTGCACCGGGTTCTTTGCCTTCATGTTCTATGGCTATCTGTTCGAGTCCGTAGTCGCGGGCGAGATAGGTGAGTGCGGGGTGGTATATTACGAAGTAGCGATGTTCCGATTCGCTGCACATACGTTGGACTTCGGTGTCGAGTGCGTCGAGTTTTTCGCACAGACCGCGATAGGCTGTTTCATACTTCACGGAGTCGGGATAGTGTTCCTTTATGGCGTTGAACGCGTTGTCGGCCATAGTTTTCAGGGTTGCGGGCGAGTTCCATATGTGGGGGTCGGTACCGTGGCTGTGTCCGTGATGATGATGCGAGCATTGGCCGGCTATGAGTTGTATTCCGCGGCTGAGGTCCACGAGTTTGGATTGTTGGGCGAGTTTCGGTACGAGGTTCTGTTCGAAGTCTATGAGTCCGACGCTGAATACGAGTTGTGCGTTGTTGAGTGCGGCGACCTGACGCAGCGAGGGTTCGAACGATTCGGGAGATGCGCCTGCGGGGACTATTACGCGCACATCGAAGTCGTCGCCGGTAATTTCGCGGACGAGGGTTCGCAGCGGGGCTATCGAGACGAATATGGTCTCTTTTCGGTTGTTGCCGAGCGGATTGCCGCATCCTGCGAGCATTGCGGCGGCGAGTGCGAGCAGGGCCGTGTATCGTGACAAAGTTCTCATCGGGAGTTTAATTTCAAGGCAAATTTATGGATTTTTCCGCAAAAAGCCTACGATTTGTAACTATTTGTGGTTAGGGGTGTGCTATAATTCCCGAAAAATAAGGATTGTACGGTGCGGTAAAAGCAGCGACTTTTGCATTCGGAATCAGAAAAGAATAGGGTCATTTTTTATGCCATTGTCTGTTTGTAAGGCGGTGCGGCTGCAGGATTGTTAGTGTGTTGCGGTTGTTCCGCCTTCTTTTTTGCTGTGGCGGAGCTACATTTTCACTATGTAATGATCGACTATCCGTAGCACATAGCGGTCGTCGGCCCAGTCGATTGCACCTGCCAGAGCGATTCGGCCTTCGGGGATCGGTTCGTGTCGATAGTTGCATCGGTTGAGGGTGCGGACCGTGAGAGTATCGCCGCGGTCGTCGATGAAATGACGGTCGGAGTAGGTGAGGAAACGGTCGTCATCTTCATCTTCGGGTTGGTCGCCGATGGGGTCGCACCATGATGATTGCCGTTCTTCTTCTATCAGATGCAATCCTTTTATGTATACGAATTGCGAGATATGCTGAACCGATATTTCGGCGACGGTGAGTTCGAGCGGGTCGGGCGAAGCCGATTGTCCGGTCAGGTTTATGTAGCGCTGGATGTCGTTGTAGGGTATTCGGTCTGTCGAGTATTCCGACTGCGGCATCATACCGAGAACGATTTTCTGTCCCGAGCGTCCGAGAGCGAGACCGTTGCACGATATTATCACGCGGGCGTGCAGGGGGATGGAGCGGAAGAGTTGCCGGCTGTCTATGGCTATTTCGATACCGCCCGAACCGTCATTGACGAGGAGTGTTTTGTAGAATTCATCGCGGAGGTCGTTGGCCGTCACGGTGGCTTCGAATGTAAAGTCGCCGGTGATTGGGACGGGGCTGTCGATGCACATCATTTTGAGATGCGATATGTCGGTTACGGTTTGGTCGGTTTCCTTGTCCTGAAGGTCGGAATATTGTGGTATTGAGGCCGTCGAGCAGGCTGTGAGAGCGATACTAACCGTTAGGAGTGCTGCAATCTTCACGGTTTCTCATTTTTATTATGAATCCGTTTCCGGCTTCGCGGGATATATAGCCGTACATCAGGATTCCGGTTATGGTCACTTGGGTTTCGGGGATTGCATCTTCCGCGAAGTCAGCATATTCGCGGGTGTAGGTGTATATGTCGTTTCCGTCGTTGTCGGAGAAGTGCCGGTAGCCGTTCCACACGGCCGGGATTTCGGTGGAGTGCAGATTTTGTATTGTTACGGGGCATCCGCACAGTGATTGCGAGAGTTGCGGCAAAGTCATGAGCGGTATTTGCGGTTTTTCGACGGTGCCGTCGCGAATTATGTACCTGTCGAGCAGTACGGCTGATTCGAAGGGTTCGGGTTCGCTGTTTTCGCCGCCGTATGAGGGCAGTCCGATGCGCAGGATTCCGTAGTTGCTGTCGATTGCGCAGCCTTGCAGCCGCACGTTGACGAAGCATCCGACGGGGTATACGCTTTCGAGGCTGTATGCGCCTGCGAGTATTTCGACTCCGCCTGTTCCGTCGCAGATTGTAAATGTACGGTAGAAGTTGCCTGCGCGGTCCGAGGAGGTCACATTGCCGCCTATTACGATATTTTCGGTCACGATCATGGTTTTTCCCGGCCACATATTTTGCAGTTCTGCGATTGTGGCGTCGGTTTGTCGTGCGGGGTAGTCGTTCTGCGGAGGCTTGAAAGAGTCGTAGCATCCGCAGCAGAGCAGGATTGCCGTCAAGGCTGTTATGATTCGACCCGACATCGGCTTGTGGGTTTGTCAGTGATGAGGTTGTTCCTCGATGGTGGAGTCTTTGAGTCCGAGGAAGTAGAGTATGCCGTCGAGTCCTATGGTGGAGATATTTTGTCCTGCGGCGGCTTTCACTTTGGGTTTTGCGTGGAATGCGATTCCGAGACCTGCGAGGTTGAGCATTGGCAGGTCGTTGGCGCCGTCGCCCACGGCCACGGCCTGAGCTATGTCTATATTTTCGAATTGACACAGCAGCCGCAGCAGTTCGGCTTTGCGTCGTCCGTCGACGATTTCGCCGGTGCATCGGCCGGTAAGGTGTCCGTTTTCTATTTCGAGTTCGTTGGCGTAAACGTAGTCGAACCCGAATTTTTGTTTGAGATAGTTTCCGAAGTAGGTAAAACCTCCCGAGAGGATTGCGGTTTTGTAGCCCACGCGTTTGAGTATGGTCATCATGCGTTCGAGACCTTCGGTTATGGGCAGATTGCCGGCAATTTCTTCCATTACCGACACGTCGAGACCTTTGAGCAGGGCCACCCGTTCGGTGAAGCTTTCGCGGAAGTCGATTTCTCCGCGCATTGCTCTTTCGGTTATTGCTCGTACCTTGTCGCCGACGCCTGCGCGTTCGGCCAGTTCGTCTATGACTTCGGTTTCGATGAGAGTGGAGTCCATATCGAAGCAGATAAGACGCCGTGAACGACGGTATATGTCATCTTTCTGGAGGGAGACGTCGAGTCCGAGTCCCGAGAGTTCCATGAATTGTTGCTGGAGGGCGCTGCGGTCTTCGAGGCTTCCGCGCACGGAGAGCTGAATGCAGGATTTGGGTTCGCGGTCATCTCTGAGCAGCGGCACGCGTCCTGTCAGACGCACTATGGAGTCGATATTGAGTTCGTTGTCGTAGATGGCTTTTGTTACGGCGGCTATGTGTTGGGCGGTGACTTTGCGTCCGAGCAGGGTTACTATGTAGCGGTTTTTGCCTTGTCGTTTCACCCAGTTGTTGTAGTCTTCTTCGGCGATGGGCGTGAAGCGGATCATCACGCCGAGTTCCGAGGCTTTGAACAGCAGTTCTTTCATTATGAAGCCCGACTTGTCGGAGGTGGTTTTTATAAGTATTCCGAGTGTAAGCGAGCTGTGTATGTTGGCCTGACCGATGTCGAGGATAAAGGCGTCGTATCGTGCGAGAATGGTTGTAAGCGACGAAGTCATGCCGGGTTTGTCTTCGCCGGATATGTTTATCTGAATAATTTCCACGTTGTTTTCCATAGTGCGGAGAGGTGTAAAATGTTGTTGTTTTTACAAAGGTAGTAATTTTAGGTTAAAAATCAAAAATCGCAATATGACGGTAAAATGGGGATAAAGTTTCCTTATTTGTTGGGATTGCCGTGGGTGCCGTGTTTATAAAATTGTTATCTTTGCGGTAGTTGAAAATGAGAGGATATGCAGTCAGAGAGATATGAGGGTCTGTTTGTCGGCGACATGAAGCTGGGCGACCTTATAGATGCGAACTACAAGCTGCTCACCATATTGTCGCGTTTGGGCATAAGGTTGGGTTTCGGCGAGGTCACGGTGGAGGAGATGTGCCGCCGTTACGGATTGTCGCCGCAGCTGTTTCTTATCATATGCCGGATTTACACATTCGACGGATATACGCCTTCGTGCGAGAGCCTCGGGGACGAGGATTTGCGTCGGGTGGTGTCGTATCTGCGTGCTTCGCACCGCTATTACAAGGAGTATTCGCTGCCCCGTTTGCGGAAGGGCGTGGGTGAGACGGTTGCGTCGTGCGACGAGCTTCACCGCAAGGTACTCGAGAAGTTTTTCGATGATTATTGCGGCGAGGTTGCGAGTCATTTCGCCTATGAGGAGGATGTGGTGTTTCCCTATATCGATTCGTTGTTGGACGGTTGCGTGACGGGCGATTTCCGCATCGGCAAGTTCGAGGACAACCACTCCGACGTGGACGAGAAGCTCAACGACATGAAGAGCATCATCATCAAATATCTGCCCGAGGCCTGTCCGACCGAACAGCGCGACGATATGTTGTTCGGGATATGCCGTTTCGAGGAGGATTTGGCCCGTCATACGCTCATCGAGGAGCGGGTTCTTATTCCGTTGGTAACTAAAATCGAGAAGAGGTTATGAGCGGCATATTGAGAGTTGTGATAGCAGAGCCGTCGTCGTTGGTTGCCGACGGATTGCGGATGATGCTCGAGGAGGCGGGCGGATTTTACACTGTGGGCACGGTTTCCGACGGTTCGATGCTCGACGAGCGTCTGCGCGTGTGGAATGCCGATTTGGCGATAATCAATCCGTCGCTTATCGACGGTCGTTGGGCGCGCAATATCAAGGCGTCATTGCCGTCGCTGCAATCGGTGAGGAGTCTGGCCATTGTCTACGGCGTATTCGATGACGAGTTGCTGCGTCAGTTCGATGCGGTGGCGAAGATTGTGGATGCTCCCGCGTCTATTGTGGGTAAGCTCCGGCACATGGCCTCTTCCGGTGCCGACGGACGTACCGACGGCGGTTACGAGCTTACCGACCGCGAGCGCGACATTCTGATGTCGGTGGCGCGCGGCCGCACCAACAAGGAGATTGCCGACGAATACAATATATCGATACATACGGTCATATCGCATCGCAAGAACATCGCCCGCAAGACGGGCATCAGATCGGTGGCGGGTCTCACGGTGTATGCTTTGTTGAACAACATGATTGATTGTCACGATTTGGAGTAGCGCTATACGATTTCCGCGGTTGGTGCGGACATTTGCACCGATTTTTTAGTAACTTTGCGCCGACTTCAAACTAAAACTGCTATGAAGACCGATTTTCTGGTTATAGGATCCGGCTCTGCGGGCTTGAGTTTTGCACTCAAGGCTGCGCGTCATGCCCGTGTGACGCTTGTCACGAAGGGGGAGCTGGCCGAATGCAATACCAATTATGCACAGGGCGGCATCTGTTCGGTGACCTATCCGCCCGACACATTCGAGAAACATATCGAGGACACTTTGGTATGCGGAGCGGGGAAGTGCGACCGCGAGGCTGTGGAGCTTGTGGTCCGGAGTGCCCCTGATGCCGCGAGGGATTTGATAGAGTGGGGTGTCGATTTCGACCGCACCTCCGACGGCCGTTTCGATTTGCACCGCGAGGGCGGACACTCCGAACACCGCATTCTGCATCATAACGACCTTACGGGTGCCGAAATCGAACGTGCGCTTATCGAGCAGGTGCGCAGCAACGAGAATATCACCGTGTTGGAGCATCATTTCGCCATCGACCTGCTCACGCAGCACCATTTGGGCGAGATTGTAACCCGTCATACGCGCGGTTTGGCCTGCTTCGGGGCATACGTTCTCGATACCGATACCGACGAGATTCTCACCATACTGGCCAAGTTCACGGTGGTGGCTGCCGGCGGTTGCGGCAATATTTACAACACCACGACCAATCCCACGGTGGCTACGGGCGACGGTATCGCCATGTGTCACCGTGCGAAGGCTTTCACCCGCAATATGCAGTATATCCAGTTTCATCCCACGTCGCTCTATCATCCGGGCGAACGTCCGTCGTTTCTGATTACCGAGGCGATGCGTGGATACGGAGGCATATTGCGTCTGCAGAACGGTCAGGAGTTCATGGACAAGTATCATCCGATGAAGTCGCTTGCGCCGCGCGATGTGGTGGCCCGCTCCATCGACCACGAACTTAAAATCCGCGGCGAGGAGTTCGTCTATCTCGACGTTACGCATATGCCTGCCGAGGAGACCAAACACCACTTCCCCAACATTTACGAAAAATGTCTGTCGATAGGCATCGACATAACCAAGGATATGATACCCGTGTGTCCTGCGGCGCACTATTGCTGCGGCGGCGTTACGGTCGATTTGAACGGCGAAAGCTCCATAAAACGCCTGTATGTGCTGGGTGAGAGTTCGTGTACGGGATTGCACGGAGCCAATCGTTTGGCATCCAATTCGTTGTCGGAGGCGTTCGTATATTCGGACCGGGCTGCGAAACATTCGGTGGGGCTGCTTGGCAAGGTCGATTTTCAGGAGGGTATTCCCGACTGGAATTTCGAGGGTA
>JAFLRS010000003.1:10435-30697 GCA_022511355.1 Alistipes sp. | reverse complement strand
CCGAGGCTCACGCCTGCATCATCGACGGTCTGCGTATGCACAAGGGCAAGCGTTTTGTTTACGGTCACAACAACGAGGAGTCGTTTGTTCTGCAGCTCAAGCACGCGACGGCTCTGGCCGAGGAGCAGAACGGCGGCGTGCTCGTTATCACCGAAGGCGTATTCGGAATGAAGGGCGACCTCGGTTTTCTGGATGTTATTGCCAAGTACAAGAAGGAGTATTCGTTCCGTCTGTTGGTGGACGACGCTCACGGTTTCGGAACGATGGGTCCGGGCGGAAAGGGTACGGCGGCTCACTTCGGCGTTACCGATGAGGTGGATGTACTCTTCAACACCTTTGCCAAGTCGATGGCCGGAATCGGTGCATTCGTTTCGGGTCCCCGCTGGCTCATCAACCTTCTGCGTTACAATATGCGTTCGCAGCTCTATGCCAAGTCGTTGCCGATGCCCATGGTTATCGGTGCGCTGAAGCGTCTCGAGCTTATCCGCAATCACCCCGAGTATCAGGAGAAGCTGTGGGAGATTACCCGCGCGCTCCAGAAGGGTTTCCGCGAGAACGGATTCGAAATCGGCGTTACTCAGTCGCCCGTTACCCCCGTCTACATGAAGGGCGGCAACGAGGAGGGTACCAACCTCATTGTGGACCTGCGCGAAAATTACGGTGTATTCTGTTCGATTGTGGTATACCCCGTTATTCCGCGAGGAGAGATTATTCTGCGAATCATTCCCACGGCGGCTCACACGCTCGAGGATGTCGAGCATACGATTAATGCCTTCAAGGCGGTGCGCGAGAAGTTCGAAGCGGGCTATTACGCTTCGATGCCCATCCCCGACAAGGCCGACCCCGAATTCAAGGTTCGATAGTCGCAACCCGCATATGCGAAAAGAGGTGCATCCGCGAAGGATGCACCTCTTTGTTTTTGGGTATCGGTTCCGTTTTTACAGGCGCGATTATATATTTAATGCACCACGTTTTTAATGCACCACGTTTGACATCTCTGCTAATGAAGCCCCTCCCTTTTCCAAAGGGAGGGGAGAGGGGAGGGAATGTAAATATAGAAAAAGAAATATTTTCCCCTCCCTTTTCTAAAGGGAGGGGAGAGGGGAGGGAATGTAAATATGAAAAAAATGTTTTACTGCCTACATTATTCTGAAACGTTTCCCGAATTTGGTACGCCTTTACAGGAATATGAGCTGCGTGAGGATGTAGATGGGCAGCAGCACGACTATCGAGAATTTGAAGATATATCCGAAGAAGCTGGGCATATTTATTCCGTGTTCTTCGGCAATCGACTTTATCATGAAGTTGGGTCCGTTGCCTATGTAGGTCATTGCGCCGAAGAAGACTGCTCCCAGAGCGATTGCGCGCAGGAGTGTTTCGGGCACTCCTGCCACGAGGGCGGTTGCGCCGTCCACGGGAAGACCCGAGGCCATCGAGTAGAATGCCACGGCGGTGGGGGCGTTGTCCAGGACCGAGCTGAGGGCGCCGGTTCCGTAGAAGAACTGCCATGCTTGATGGAATCCGAGTGCTGCGGCGTGTTTTTCGAGATAGAGCAGCGCGGGGGTCATGGTGGCGAATATGCCTATGAAGAGTACGGCGACTTCCACTATGGGGGTCCATGTGTAGCCGTTCTCTTTGCGCACCTGTTTTTTGGTGGTGAACCACGAGAGGAGCATTATGGCTGCGAGTACTATTTCGCGCAGATATTTCATATATATAGGAGCGTTGTGTTCTCCCATGGCGGGTATTTCGCCCGGATTGATAAATGCGACGGCGAGTATGATGCCGACCAGATATATAAGGTTTATGGTACCTTTGATGCGTATGGGTGTGATTTCGGTATTATCGGCGTGGATATTTTCCTGCGGTTCTTTGCGATAGAGCCACGAGTCGGTTGCGAAGTATATGATGAGGAGCATTGCTCCTGCGAAGAGCCATTCGGGGAGCAGATGCATGAACCATGTGAATTCGACTCCGCGCAGATAGAGCAGGAACAACGGGGGGTCACCCAGAGGCGAGAGTACGCCGCCGCAGTTGGCCACTATGGCTATGAAGAAGAGGATGGTGTGTACTTTGTATTTGCGCTGTTTGTTGATTTCGAGCAGGGAGCGTATGAGGAGCATTGCGGCTCCGGTGGTGCCTATGAACGAGGCTGCGAGCCATCCTGCGGCGAGGATAAGGGTATTGACCCACGGTTTTGCGGCGACGTCGCCGGTCTGATGCAGACCTCCTGTCACCACGAAGAGCGAAGCCAGCAGCATGATGAAGGGTACGTAGTCGAAGAGCATCTGATGTACGAATTCGTGGCTCATGCCGTTGCAGCAGAGGTATATTGCCACGGGGGTGCCGAGTACGAGCGAGACTATGAATTTGTTGCGGTTGTGTTCCCACCAGTGTCCTATTATGAACGGGAACACGGCGATGCCGAGCAGCATCAGACAGAAGGGTATGAGGGCCCAGATTTGTACTTCGTGCATATTGATTTCTGTTAGTTTAGTGTTTGTCTGCAAAAGTAGCAAAAATTTTGCGAAACTTCCGGCTGCTGCTCCTGCATGAAGAGAAAAGAGCGCGGAATCTTACGATTTTGCGCTCTTTTTTCATTTGTATTGCGTCGGGGTTATTGCAGCGGACGGAGTATGAAGTGGAAAGTATAGTCGCTGCAGGGTATGAGGTACTCTTCGCGCGGGAGGTCTCCCCAGCTGGTGACGCAGCCCAAGCCTTGCTGCTTGAGGTCGAAGGTGACATATGTTTTGCCGTTTTTGACTATTTCGGGGAAGTGGCGCGGGGTATCGGGCAGTGACATATCGCACTGTTCGATGGAGTAGGGCGATGCCGATGCCGAGAAGAGGTTGTCGGATATGATTTCGAATCCCCGTCCTCCGTTGTCGCACACTCTCCACCAGCGCAATGCCGAGTGGGTTCCCGACTCCTGCGGACGCGAATATGCGGTGTGGACCTGTTCATCGACGCTTTGGGCATAGATTCCGGTTTTTGCTCCGCTCAGACGGTCGGCGTAGCTCTCGTGGGGTCCTGCGCCGTAGAACTCTATGCGGTCGAACATTTCGGGCATGGTCATTTTCATGCCGTAGCGCATCATGTATTTGGTCTTTTTGTTCTCTTTGTCGGCGGTCATCGACTCCGATACTTTTACGGTTCCGGCGGCATCTATTTCGTAGTTCATAGTCAACCGTGCGCCTGTTTCGGGGATAAGATATTCGGCCGAAACGCACACTTTGCCGTCATTCCGTTGGATGTTGAAGGCTTGTTTGTTGAATGAGATGTTGCGCCATTCGAACCATCCGTGCCGTTTCTCTTTCCACGGGGAGCCGGAGGCCCCGAAGTCGTTGTCGGTCGGAGCGCGGAAGAAGTTGGGCAGCAGAGCTTCGCTCAGCATTTCGGTGCCGCGGAAGTTGTAGCCGGTTATGAATCCGTTGTCGTCGAAGGTTACGGTGAAGAGGTCGCCTCTGACGGTGTTTCCTTCGACTGTCGGAGCGGTTTGCGGGGCCGATGCCGGTGCGGTGAAACGTGCCGCGGCATCGTAAGGCCGTATAATCATCTGGTCGTGTGCGACTTCGCAGCCGGCCTCGAGCAGAGCATCCTGCTTTTTGAGGATATAGGCCACGGTGAGTATGATTTCGCGGTCGCCGCTTATGGCATCAATGTCGTCGGAGTCGTATCCGAGCGATATTTCGGCGGTCTGTTGCGGAGCCACATTCAGATTTTCGACGGTACCGGTCTGCACGCATTTGCCGTCGGCTTCGAGACTCCACACAAGACGGTATTTGGAGAGGTCGACGAAGAAATTCTCGTTGAAGATATTCACCTTGCCGTTGCGGAGGTCGGCGGGCGATGTGAGGATGTTCCTATGCTGATATTTGACTTCGTAGGCTCCGGGGTGCCATTGACGGTCGGCGGCGATTATGCCGTTGCAGTTGAAATTCTCGTCGGTGGCGTCGAAGTCGTTGAAGTCGCCTCCGTAGCGGTATACGGTTTTGTTGCATTCATCGGTTCTCCATGCCAGAGCCTGGTCGGCGAAGTCCCAGATGAAACCACCCTGATAGTTGGGGTATTTGCGAATCAAATCCCAGTACTCTTTGAATCCGCCGAGCGAATTGCCCATGGCGTGGGCGTATTCGCACTGAATGAAGGGTCGTCGCGGGTTTTCGGTGACATACTCTTCGGCGTATTGGTAGTCGGCGTACATGGGGCACTGTATGTCGGAGTTGTAATCGCCGTCATCGTGTCGCGAGGTAGCCTGTTCGTACTGTACGGGGCGGCTGCGGTCGAAAGCTTTAATCCAGTCGTAGCATTTGTAGAAGTTTTCGCCGTTGCCTGCTTCGTTGCCGAGGCTCCACACGATTACCGAGGGGTGGTTGTAGTCGCGGAGGACCATGCGCTGATTGCGTGCGAGGTGGGCCGCTTCGAAGAGAGGATTTTTGGCGAGAGTTTTTTCTCCGTAGCCCATGCCGTGCGATTCAATGTTGGCTTCGTCCACCACGTATATGCCGTAGATGTCGCAGAGGTCGTACCAGAGCGGATTGTTGGGATAGTGGCTCGTGCGGACGGCGTTGATGTTCAGGTGTTTCATGATGGCTATGTCGCGTTCCATATCTTCGCGGGTTACGCAGTAGCCGTTGTTGGGATTCATTTCGTGCCGGTCGGTGCCTTTTATGAGTATGGGCTGACCGTTCACGAGCAGTTGTGCGTGTTTAATTTCCACCTTGCGGAATCCGACGTTGAAACCTGCGGCTTCGATGGTCTGTTTGCCGTCGGAGGCTTCGACTGTCAGATGATAGAGGTTGGGTTCTTCGGCGCTCCATTTTGCGGGGTCGGCCACTTCGAAACGGTGTCCGGCCGCATTTTTCGACACTGCGACCCGTTTTTCGGCGACTTTTGCGCCGGCATTGTCGGAGAGGGTCAGCAGCACCGATTTGACTCCGGCGGTTACGGTGACGTTCACGTCGAGCGTACCGTTACGGTAGTCGTCGGTGAGGTCGGGCGTGATTTTCACGTCGGCCAGCCGTCGTTTGTCGCGTGCGTAGATGTAGCAGTCGCGTCCGATGCCCGAGAGCCGCCAGAAGTCCTGGTCTTCGATGTAGGAGCCGTCACACCAGCGGTAGATGCGCATGGCGAGCAGATTTTCGGCTCCGAACTTCACATATTTGGTGATGTTGAATTCGGCTTCGAGTTTGCTGTCCTGACTGTATCCGACTTCGCTGCCGTTCACCCACAGAGTCAGATTGGAGGTGGCCGAACCTATGTGTATGAATATCTCTTTGCCTTTCCATTCGGCGGGGACGGTCACCGTGCGTCGATATGAGCCTGTATGATTGTGTTCGACGGGCACATATGGGGGATTGTTTTCGTAGAAGGAGCGCCATGCGTATCCGACGTTTACATATATGGGGTCGCCGTATCCGTTCAGTTCCCACAGACCGGGAACGGGCATTTTGTCCCAGTTCGAGGCGTCGAAATCCTTGCGGAAGAAGTTTGCGGGCAGATTTTCGGCACTTTCGCTCCAGTGGAAGTCCCACACTCCGCCGATTGAGCGGTACAGTGGCGAATGTGCGAATTCGTTTACGAACATCTGCTCGGAGGGTTGGGGGTAGACGATAAAACTCGAACGCATGGGTTCGCGCTCTTTTTCGAAGATTGCGGGGTTCTGCCATCGTTCGCTCTGAGCTGCCGCCGTCGATACTACGGCCGCGCAGAGTGCGGTGAATAGGAGTTTGCTTTTCATTTGGGGTTCTGTATGTTTTGATTGTTTTTTGTCAGGCGTGCCATAAACCGTTCCCGATCCACGATGAAGCGCACGTGCGTCCCTTCGCCGATTATGCCTTCGTTGTCGGAGGCGCCCACGTTGAAAGTCAGTTTTCGTTCTTCGACTTGGGTGAGTACGGCGGTGGCGGTTATGGCAGCGCCGACGGGCGAGGGTTTGATGTGCGAAGCCGATATTTCCGAGCCGACGGTGGTCGAGCCTTGAGGGAGTCGGTCTGCGACGGCGAGCATGGCTGCATTTTCCATGGCGGCGAGCATGGCGGGCGTGGCGAATACCGCGAGGTCGCCCGAACCTATTTCGAGAGCGGTTTTGTCGGCAGTCACCGTTAGGTGTACCGTAGCGGAGAGTCCCTTTTCAAGCATTTGAATAATAATTGTTGAGTTTTTGTCGTTTTTATTTGCAAAAATAAGGTATATTTGCTCAATAACCTAATCGCCCCGATGAAAAGAACGATTTTCATAACAGCTTTGTTGTGGTTTGCGAGTTGCGTGTCTGAGGGATTCGCGCAGGGCGGTCGCGGATTCTGGCATCAGGAGTGGACCGTCGAGAACGGCGATTCGATAGCTACGGTTCACATTCTGCCTGTATACAAGTACAGCCGTCCGGTCGATTTGCGCCGCTACCAGAAGCTTGTTCGTGCGGTCAAGAAGGTGTATCCCATAGCCAGGACCGCCCGCGAGGAGATGCGGGCCATGGAGGATGAGTTGTGCCGTCTTCCGACCAAGGCCGAACAGAGACGCTATGTCAAGGGGGTGGAGGAGCGGATCAAGAATGAATATACGCCCGTATTGAAGAAGATGACAAGCTACGAGGGCAAGATTCTGGTGAAGCTCATCGACCGCGAGACCGAATATACGGCTTATGAGATAGTTAAGGATTTCCGCGGCGGTTTCGTGGCCGGATTCTGGCAGGGAATCGCTCGTCTGTTCGGTCAGAATCTCAAGACCGGATACGACAAGACCGGCGAGGATAAAATGATAGAGCAGATAATCATCTACTACGAACTGGGGTGGATTTGACCTGCTTTCCTTTGTCCGACTTTTTTCCTATCTTTGCATCGGCAACATTACGAACTTAAAATCGACAGTAAAGATGAAATCACTTGTAATAGGCGATTTATGCGCTGCCGTACCTGTCGTTCAGGGAGGTATGGGAGTAGGAATATCGCTTTCGGGGCTGGCTTCTGCGGTGGCTTCCGAAGGTGGCATCGGTGTAATATCGTCGGCCGGACTGGGGGTAATCTACCGCCATTTGTCGAAAGACTACCGGTTGGCGAGCATCGAGGGTCTTAAACGCGAACTGCGTATCGCGCGCGAAAAGAGCCGCGGAATAATAGGTGTGAATGTGATGGTGGCGATGTCGAATTTCGCCGATATGGTTCGCACGGCGATAGCCGAAAAGGCCGATATAATATTTTCGGGAGCGGGGCTTCCGCTGAATCTGCCGTCGTTTCTGACCGAGGGCGCGAAAACCAAACTTGCGCCGATAGTATCGTCGGCGCGTGCCGCGAAGCTTCTCTGCACCAAATGGCTGTCGGAGTACGGCTATGCACCCGATGCGGTGGTGGTTGAGGGTCCGAAGGCGGGAGGTCATCTCGGATACAAGGCGGAGCAGATAGAAGACCGCGACTATTCGCTCGAGAGCGTCGTTCCGCAGGTTGTGGAGGAGGTCGGCGATTTCGCTTCGGCGCACGGCCGTCATATTCCGGTCATAGCCGGCGGCGGAATCTACACCGGCGAGGATATCTACAACATCATGTCGCTGGGGGCCGAGGGGGTTCAGATGGGTACCCGATTCGTCACTACCGACGAGTGCGATGCCGACCCGCGCTTCAAACAGAGCTACATCGATGCCCGCGAGGAGGATATCGAAATCATCAAAAGTCCCGTAGGTATGCCGGGACGAGCCATTCGCAGTTCGTTTCTGGAGCGTGTGAAGGCCGGACTGACCCGACCCAAAGAGTGTCCGTTCGACTGCATCCGCACCTGCGATGTCACGCACAGTCCCTATTGCATAATGCTGGCGTTATACAACGCTTTCAAGGGCAAATTGCAGCGCGGTTACGCTTTTTGCGGCTCCAATGCGTGGCGGGCCGACGGCATAATCAGCGTCAGGGAGCTGATGGATACGCTCAAACGCGAGTACGAAGAGTTTTCGCAGAAGGTGAGACTCTAATCGAAAGGCCCGTAACACGTTACGGGCCTTTTTCTTTTATCTTCTGAATTTGGGCATTTGCGGCAGCCGCATTTTCCCTCCGGCTCCGGCGGCCATCTTCATCATTTTGCGGGCATCCTCGAACTGTTTCATCAGTCGGTTTACGTCGGCCATTGTGGTGCCGCTGCCCTTTGCGATGCGTTCTCGCCGGCGTGCATTTATGATTTCGGGATGCGAGCGTTCTTCGGGGGTCATCGAACCGATTATCGCTTCGGTTTGTTTGAAGACGTCGTCGTTAATCTCCACATCTTTGAGTGCGCGGCCCACGCCCGGAATCATCGAGACCAGATCCTTCATGCCGCCCATTTTTTTAATTTGATTTATCTGGTTTATGAAGTCGTCGAAATCGAACTGATTCTTGACGATTTTCTTCTTCAGGCGACGAGCTTCTTCTTCATCGTACTGTTCCTGTGCGCGTTCCACGAGCGATACTACGTCGCCCATGCCCAGAATGCGGTCGGCCATTCGTTCGGGGTGGAAGACCTGAAGCGCATCCATTTTTTCGCCGCTCGATATGAATTTGAGGGGTTTGTTCACGACCGAACGTATCGATATGGCAGCACCGCCGCGGGTATCGCCGTCGAGTTTGGTCAGCACCACTCCGTCGAAGTCGAGACGGTCGTTGAATTCGCGTGCTGTGTTCACTGCATCCTGACCGGTCATCGAATCGACCACGAAGAGGGTTTCGCTCGGTTTTACGCTCTCTTTTATGGCGGCGATTTCCTGCATCATGGCCTCATCCACGGCAAGACGTCCGGCGGTATCGACTATCACCACGTTGAATGCGTTCTGTCGGGCATATTTTATTGCATTTTCGGCTATCTGCACGGGATTGGTGTTGCCCTCTTCGGTGTAGACGGGCACGCCGACCTGCTGACCGAGAATTTTGAGCTGGTCGATTGCTGCGGGTCGGTATACGTCGCCTGCGACGAGCAGCACCTGCCGTCCTTTTTTGCTTTTGATGAAGGAGGCGAGTTTTCCCGAGAAGGTGGTTTTACCCGAACCTTGCAGACCGGCAATCAGGATTACGGCGGGAGTACCTTCGAGTTTTATGTCGGCAGCGGTGCCTCCCATGAGGGCGGCGAGTTCGTCGCGCACGATTTTGGTCATCATCTGACCCGGCTTTACGGCCGTCAGCACATTTTGTCCGAGGGCTTTGGTCTTTACTTCGTCGGTAAAGGTTTTGGCCACTTTGTAGTTCACGTCGGCATCGATTAGAGCGCGGCGGATTTCTTTGAGGGTTTCGGCGACATTGATTTCGGTGATTCGACCTTCGCCCTTGAGTATCTTGAACGAGCGTTCGAGCTTATCTGTCAGATTTTCAAACATAGATGCAAAATTTTGGAGTGCAAATTTAATAATTTTTTACCAAATCGGCTTATTGCTCTTTGACGAGGTCGCACAGTCGGGCTTTGACGAACTCTATGAGCGGTTGCGGTTCGACTTTGAGCTGTAGTCCCCGCACGCCCGCACTTATATATATGAATGGATGTTGCAGGGCCGAGGAGTGGAAAAATGTCGGGAAGGTTTTTTTCATGCCGACGGGCGAGCATCCTCCGCGGATGTAGCCGGTTACGGCGAGCAAATCCTTCATGGGTATGAGGTCGGCTTTTTTGTTGCCCGAGACTTTGGCTGCGGCTTTCAAATCGACTTCGCGGTCGCCGGGGATTACGCATACGAAGTAGCCCGAACGCTCGCCGTGAAGGATGAGTGTTTTGAATACGCAGGCTATATCTTCGCCGAGTTGTTCGGCTACGTGTGTGGCTGCGAGGTTGTTTTCGTCCACTGTGTAGGGGATGAGTTCGTAGCCTATTTTTGCACGGTCGAGTATACGTGCGGCGTTGGTTTTGTCGATTTTTGCAGCCATTGTTGCGTGTAGTGTCAATCGAGGATGTCGGCGGCATCGAGCCATTCGCGAGCCGAGGCGTCGGAGGGCATTCTCCAGTCTCCGCGCGGCGAGAGTGACAGACTGCTGGTTTTGGGTCCGTCGGGAGTAGCCGAACGCTTGTACTGTTGCGAGAAGAACCGTTTGATAAAGACCTTGAGCCAATGGCGGACCGTCTCTTTGGAGTATTTGCCGCCGAAAGCCTGACGGGCGAGGAATTCGGTTTTTGCCGGCGAGAATCCGTGCCGCAGCAGATTGTAGAGGAAGAAGTCGTGCAGTTCGTAGGGACCTACTATATCTTCGGTTTTCTGTGCTATTTCTCCGTTTTCGGCGGGGAGCAGTTCGGGCGACACGGGTGTATCGGCGATGTCGCGCAGCACGGCGGCCGTAACGGAGTTGGATTCGATTTCGGCTAAATGTTCTATTATTTTGCGAATCAGGGTCTTGGGCACCGAGCAGTTCACGTTGTACATCGACATATGGTCGCCGTTGTAGGTAGCCCAGCCGAGGGCGGCTTCGCTCATGTCGCCGGTTCCGATTACCAGACCGTTGTGAATGTTGGCCAAATCCATCAGAATCTGTGTGCGTTCGCGGGCCTGTGCGTTTTCGTAGGCGACGGTTCGGTTCGAGGGGTCGAGACCTATGTCGGCGAAGTGCTGTTCGCAGGCTTTGACTATCGATATTTCGCGGCAGGTGATGCCCGCCTCCTTCATGAGGGTTGTAGCGTTGTTGTTGGTGCGTTGCGTGGTTCCGAATCCGGGCATTGTCACGCCGATGATGCCTTTGCGGTCGAGTCCCAGACGGTCGAAAGCGCGCAGCGTAACCATCAGAGCCAATGTCGAGTCGAGTCCTCCCGAGATTCCCAGAACGGCGCATTTGCATCCCGTGTGGACCAGTCGGCGCATAAGGCCGAGGGTTTGGATGTCGAATATTTCGCCGTAGTGCGACTTGCGGTCGGAGTCGGTTTGCAGGAAGGGGTACGGTTCCACGTGACGGTCGAAACGTTCGTGTTCGGCTTTGTCGGGAAACTCCACGTGTTCGATTGTGTAGTCATGAGTGAACATATTGGAGGAGAAGGTGTTGCGTCGGCGTCGTTCGTTGCCGATGAGTTCGGTGTCGATGTCGGTGACGACGAGTTGTTCTTCGGTGGAGAAGCGGTCGCACGATGCGAGCAGCTGTCCGCATTCGGCAATCATGACGTTGCCCGAGAATACCGAGTCGGTGGACGATTCTCCGAATCCTGCCGATGAATATACGTAGGCTGTCAGAGTTCGCGACGACTGCTGTTCGGCCATATTGTGACGGTAGGTGTATTTGCCGGCGAGTTCGGGCGAAGCCGAGAGGTTGAAAATCACTTTGGCTCCGTTCATGGCCATGAACGACGAGGGCGGAATGGGCACCCACAAATCTTCGCATATTTCGATTCCGCATCTTACGCCGTTGAGGTCGAAGAGGAGGTCGCATCCGAAATCGGCGGTTTGGCCGCAGTAGGTGATGGTGGAGTTTTCGGTGCCGGCGCCCGACACGAACCATCGCAGTTCATGAAATTCGGAGTATGTCGGCAGATGTATTTTGGGGACGATGCCTATGATTTTGCCTGCGGCTGCGGCTATTGCGCAGTTGTAGAGGCGGTCGCTGACGGCCACCGGTGCGCCGAATATGGTGAGTATGGGCAGGTCGGCGGTATGTTCGAGGACCAGAGCCACGGCCTCTTCGGCTGCGGCGAGCAGAGCCGATTGTGCGAAGAGGTCTCCGCAGGTGTAGCCCGTAATCGACAATTCGGGGAAGAGTACTGCATCGGCCTGTCGTTCGGCGGCTTTCCGCGTGAGGGCGATTATTCCCTCGGCATTGTGTCGGCAGTCGGCGATTCGCACTATGGGCACAGCTGCCGCCACCTTCATGTATCCGTACTTGTTCATATGGAAGTTTGTCTACATTTACTGTTTTTTTGCCCAGAGTTTGGCCAGATTGACTATTACATCTACGGCTTTGTGCATCGAGTCGAGCGAACAGTATTCGAATTTTCCGTGGAAGTTCATGCCTCCGGCGAAGATGTTGGGGCAGGGCAGACCCATGAATGAAAGACGTGCGCCGTCGGTGCCGCCGCGAATGGGACGCACGATGGGCTGTACTCCGGCTTCGCGCATGGCTTCGAGGGCCTTGTCTATAACTTGCGGATGCGGTTCCACCATTTTGCGCATATTGTAGTACTGGTCTTTTATGACCAGCGACAGCACGTCTTGTCCGTAACGCTTCTGAAGCATATCGACGCAGCTCCACATCCACACTTTTTTCTGTTCGAAGCGGTCGGCGTCGTGGTCGCGTATGATGTAGTTTATCTGAGCTTTTTCGACTGTTCCGCTGAATCCCACGCAATGATAGAAACCTTCATAGCCTTCGGTGTGTTGCGGACGTTCGTCGGCCGGAATCAGGGCATTGAGTTCGCAGGCCACCTCTATGGCGTTTATCATTTTGTTTTTGGCATAGCCGGGATGAACGTTGCGTCCCTGCACGGTAATTTTGGCCGAAGCGGCATTGAAATTTTCGTATTCGAGTTCGCCTTCGAAACCTCCGTCCATGGTGTATGCGAAGTCGGCTCCGAATGCGGCCACGTCGAAGTAATCGACACCGCGTCCTATCTCCTCATCGGGGGTGAATCCTATGCGTATTTTGCCGTGTTTGATTTCGGGGTGCGACATCAGATACTCTGCGGCGGTCATTATTTCGGCCACTCCGGCTTTGTCGTCGGCTCCGAGGAGTGTGGTTCCGTCGGTGTGTATGAGGGTATGACCCTTGAACGAAGTCAGTTCGGGGAAGTCGGCCACCCGCATCGTGAGAGCGCCGTTCAGAACGATGTCTCCGCCGTCGTAGTCTTCTATTATGCGCGGTTTCACGTCGGCGCCGCTCATGTCGGGCGAGGTGTCCACGTGCGCGATGAATCCTATTACGGGAGCCGTTTCGCAGCCTTTGCTTGCGGGAATGGTGCCCATTGCGTAGCCGTATTTGTCGATTGAAACATCCTCCAGACCGAGGGTTTGCATCTCTTCGACGAGCATATTGAGCAGATCGAACTGTTTTGCCGTCGAGGGGAAGGTGTCGCTGTTTTCGTCGGAGCGGGTATCTACCGCGACGTATCTTAAGAATCGCTCTTTAAGTTCCATAAGTTTCCGATTGATTGTTGAGTATTTATTCGTCGGCTTTTGCCTTCATGGTGTGAACGGCGAAGTAGACTATAAGTGCTGCGTAGACTGCGAGCGAGAGCCATTCTGCGCCGTTGGAGGCTGCCCATCGGCTCATGAACCAGTCGATATTGGCGAATTTCATGATTGCGCTCACGACTCCCATGAGGGCACCGCCGGCGATGAATCCCGAAGCGATAAGCGTACCGCGGTCGAGTCGTGCCTTGTTGAGTTTGGCATCTTTCGAGCGGTTGGAGACGAACCATGCCACCAGACCTCCCACCACGAGCGGGGCGTTGAGCGACATGGGAATGAACATTCCCAACGAGAAGGCCAGAGCGGGCACTTCGATAGCGGTAAGGGTCAGGGCCAGAGCGGCTCCCGCGAAGTAGAGAATCCACGGGGTTTCGCCTCCCTCCATGAGGGGTTTGATTACGGCTGCCATGGCGTTGGCCTGCGGTGCTGTGAGGGCATTTTCGCCCACGAAGCCGTAGGTTTTGTTGAGAATTATCATTACGCCCGCCACGGTGGCAGCCGAGACCAGAGTTCCGAGGAATTTCCAGGTTTCCTGTTTGCGGGGTGTTGTTCCGAGCCAGTATCCGATTTTAAGGTCGGTGATGAATCCTCCGGCCATCGAGAGTGCGGTGCAGACCACACCTCCGATTACGAGAGCTGCGGTCATGCCGACCGTTCCGCTCAGACCGATGCTTACGAGTACGAGCGAACTCATTATGAGAGTCATCAGTGTCATTCCCGATACGGGGTTGGTGCCGACGATTGCGATTGCGTTGGCTGCTACGGTGGTGAAGAGGAATGCGATTACGAATACGATAAGAGTTGCCACCACGGTCTGCATCCAGTTGCCGAGGACTCCGAACTGAAAGAAGAAGAATACGGCCGCGAGTGTTGCCAGCAGAATCGAGAGTATGAATTTCATGGGCAGGTCGCGTTGAGTGCGTTCTGTGAGAGCGGTTTCTTTTTTGCCTCCGAGTTCGCGGAATGCGAGTCCGGCGGCCTGTTTGATGATTCCCGCCTGACGGATGATGCCTATGAGTCCGGCCATTGCGATTCCGCCTATTCCTATGGGTCGTCCGTAGGCTGCGAAGAGGTCGGCGGGCGAGAGTGCGGCGGCATCGGCGGATACGTATCCGACGAGTGGCACTATGAGAAACCACACGAGGCATGAGCCTGCGGTGATTATTACGGCGTATTTGAGCCCGATGATGTAGCCCAGACCCAGCAGTGTCGCTCCCGTATTGAGTGAGAATTCCACTTTGAGTTTGTCGGCGGCTTCGGCGCCCCAGCTGCATATTCGTGTGGAGACGGTTTCGGCCCACGCGCCGAATGTCGATACCGCGAAGTCGTAGATTCCGCCTATAAGGCCCGCGATTGCGAGGATGATGGTCTGTTTGCCTCCTTTTTCGCCCGACACGAGTACTTCGGTGGTTGCGGTAGCTTCGGGGAAGGGGTATTTGCCGTGCATATCCTTGACGAAATATTTGCGGAAGGGGATGAGCATGGCTATGCCGATTACGCCTCCGAGCAGCGACGAGAGGAATACCTGATAGAATTGCGCTTCGAGTCCGAGGATGTAGAGTGCCGGCAGGGTAAAGATGGCGCCGGCGACGATTACGCCCGAGCAGGCGCCTATCGACTGTATGATGACATTTTCGCCGAGCGAGCTTTTTTTGCTTCTGAGGTTGCCCACGCCTATGGCGATTATGGCGATGGGGATTGCGGCTTCGAAGACCTGACCCACTTTGAGTCCGAGGAATGCGGCTGCGGCCGAGAATATTACGGCCATAACGAGTCCGAGCGACACCGAGTAGGGGGTCACTTCGGCGGGTGCCGGTTCCGACGGCATTACGGGTTGATAGGTTTCGCCTTCGCGGAGTTCGCGGTAGGCGTTTTCGGGCAATGATACCTTTTGTTTGCTCTCTTTCATTTTCTTCTGTTTGAATTGGTCGATACAACTGCGCAAAACTACTTATTTTCCGCGAAAAATCCAAAGATTGCCGTTGTCGGTTAAGAGTTGCGCCCGTCATTTCGGACGGGCGCGGAGTTTCAGAGCAGTTCCACCAATTTTTCGAGTGACCATTTGTGCGAGCCTTTTATCAGGATTTTGTATCCGGCGGGCTGCTGTTGTCTGAGATATAGGGCTATTTCGTCGGTGGTTGCGAAGGTTTTCCAGCGACCGTCGGAATCGCATTCGGCGGCTGCGCGGGCGAACTCTCCGCCGGCCGAGACTATCTCTGCTCCCTCGATGGCGAGTGCGGCTGCGGCGATGGAGCGGTGTTCGGCTGCGGACCACTCTCCGAGTTCGAGCATATCGCCCAGAATGAGCAATTTGGGTTTATGGCTGTCGCGTTTCATGTTGTCGATGGCTGCGGCCATGCTCGAGGGGTTGGCGTTGTAGCAATCGACTATTATCGAGTTGCGTCCGCTTTCGACTCTCTGCGAGCGGTTGTTCGACGGAACATATTCGGCTATTGCGGCCTCGATGCGTTCGCGTGCGATTCCGAAGTAGGTGCCCACCTCCACGGCGGCTGCTATGTTCAGACGGTTGTAATCTCCTTCGAGATTGCTCTTCACGCCGTCCGCTATGGATGTCGAATATCGTTCTGCGGCCATGTCGGGACGCTCTGCGGCCATTTCGGTCAGAGTCAGGTTCTCCTGCGGCACGAAAGCCGTTCCGCCGTTCGCGGCCAGAAAGTCGAAGAGTTCGCCTTTGCCGCGGCGTATGCCTTCGACGCCTCCGAATCCCTCCAGATGCGAACGTCCTATGTTGGTTATTATTCCGTAGTTGGGTTCGGCTATCGAGGCCAGCAGCGCTATTTCGCCGCAGGCGCTTGCGCCCATTTCCACCACTCCGAATCGGGTGTCGCCGTTCATCGAGAGCAGCGTGAGAGGCACTCCTATGTGGTTGTTGAGGTTTCCTTGTGTGGCTGTGACGGCGAATTTTTCGGCCAGCACGCAGGCCACGAGTTCTTTGGTGGTGGTTTTGCCGTTGCTGCCGACGATGGCTATGATGGGGATTGCGAGTTGCCGCCGATGTTCGCGGGCGAGCGATTGCAGAGCCTTCAGCGTATCCTCGACGCGGACCATGCGGTCGGCGAGTTCGGGATTTTTGCGCATCGGTTCGTCGGAATCGACCACCGCGATGCGGGCTCCGCGCGTTATGGCGTCGGCCGCAAAGGCATTGCCGTCGAACGAGGCTCCGTGCAGGGCGAAAAACATCGAATCGGGTTCGATGCGGCGGGAGTCGGTAGTCACTCCCGAACACTTCTCGAAAAGGGTGTACAAATCTGATAGTTCGTCCATTGCGCGGTGTCGTCAGTTGTGTTTGTCGCCCAGATGATATCTCACCTCGTCGATATATTTGCGTATGCTCTGCTCCTCATTGCGCGGACATATCATCAGCACATCTTCGGTGTCGACCACTATGTAGTCGTGCAGACCGTTGATTACGGCCACCTTGTCGCGAGGCAGCGAGATGATGGAGTCTTCGGTATCGTAGGTGAAGCAGCCGCTTTCGGGTTTGGCGTTGTTGTTTTCGTCTTTGGGGAGCAGTTGGAAGAGCGAGCCCCACGTACCCACGTCGCTCCAGCCGAAGTCGCCGCAGCGGACATATACGTTGTCGGCTTTTTCCATCACTCCGTAGTCGATGGAGACGGCGCGGCACTGTGCGAATACGCGTCCCACGGCCTGTTGTTCGGAGGGAGTTCCGAGGTCGTCGATTATGGAGGAGAAGAGTGCGTGATGGTCGGGCAGCCACCGTTCGATGGCGGCCACTATGTCGCGCACTTTCCAGATGAATATGCCCGAATTCCAGAAGAATTCGCCGCTTTGCACGAACACTTCGGCCAGTTCGAGGTCGGGTTTTTCGGTGAAGCATTTGACGCGGCTTATGACTTGCGAATCCGATTTCTGAATATATCCGTATCCGGTTTCGGGTCTGCTGGGTGTGATGCCGACGGTCATCAGCACATTGTGGTTGTCGATGAAGTCGAGAGCTTCGTCGATGATTTCGCCGAAGCTTTTTTCGTCGAGAATCATGTGGTCCGACGGTGTGAC
This sequence comes from Alistipes sp., assembly GCA_022511355.1. Lineage (GTDB taxonomy): Bacteria > Bacteroidota > Bacteroidia > Bacteroidales > Rikenellaceae > Alistipes. Next base: position 13,566 of record JAFLRS010000003.1, on the reverse strand, counting down.
TATCATAGCGGCATCGGGGTCTTTTTTGAAGAGCGAGTATGCCGCATAGCAGATGCAGGGAGCGGTATTGCGTCCGACGGGTTCGCACAGAATGTTCCGGTCGTCCACTTCGGGCAGATGTTCATTTACGAGGTGTTTGTAAGCCTCGTTGGTTGCCACGAGGAAGCGGTCGGGCGAGATTCGTCCGGCGAAACGTTCGTAGGTCAGCCGGATGAAGGATTTTCCGGTGTCGAAGATGTCGAGAAACTGTTTTGGTTTCGACCTTCGGCTTTTGGGCCAGAAACGGGCTCCCACGCCGCCTGCCATTATCACGCAATATAAATTTCTGTCCATTGTCAGCGTATGTTGGTTTAATATTCAGACAAAGATAAAAATATTTTTCTAAATTTGCTGCCGCAATCAATGAAAATAAACTCGGATATGAAAAAAAGTGCAGGAATAGCAAGCGATCATGCGGGCTATCAGATGAAGGAGTTTTTGACAGGATATCTTTCGGCGAAGGGGTATGAGGTTTCGGATTTCGGATGTTTTTCCGAGGAGAGCTGCGACTATGCCGATTTTGCGCATCCGCTGGCTGCGGCTGTCGAGAGCGGCGAGGTGTCGGTGGGTGTTGCCATCTGCGGTTCGGGCGAGGGCATGGCCATGACGCTCAACAAGCATCGCGGGGTGCGTGCCGGTCTGGCGTGGCTTCCGCAGATAGCCGAACTGGTGCGTTTGCACAACGATGCCAATGTGTTGGTGCTGCCGGCGCGGTTCGTCACCAACGACGAGGCTATGGCGATGGTCGATGCTTTTCTTACGACCGGTTTCGAGGGCGGCCGTCACGAACGGCGCATAGCCAAAATGACCGAGGGTCTTTAATTTTTGTATCGGCGCGTCTGACGCGTCGATTTTTTTTGTATTTTTGTCGCGGATTTTTTGAAACACGTTCTACGCTTATGTTGAGCAGAAGATTGCTTAGATTGAAAGTCGTCAAAGCGCTGTACGCTTCGGTGCAGGCTCACTCCGACGATACCAAGTCGGCGAGGAAGAACCTTGCCGCCTCCATTGACAAAACCTACGAACTGTTTTTCAGAATGTCGCTGCTGGTCGTGGCCGTTGCGCGCTATGCCGAGGAGCGTCAGGAGATTGCCCGCAACAAGAAACTCCCCACGCGCGAGGATTTGAATCCCAACCGCAAATTCGTGGAGAACGAGGTGGTCCGCCGTCTGGCCGAAGACGAGACTCTGAGCGCATTTGCCGAGAGTCACGGTCAGGTTTGGGCCGAATATCCCGAAACGGTGAGAAATATCTACAACAATCTGGTCGAAACCGACTTCTACAAGGCATACATGGCCAATCCCGAACGCTCGTTCAAGGAGGATTTGCAGTTGGTGACCGATTTTTACTCTCAAGGTCTGGACGAGAACGAGATGCTCGAGGATACGCTCGAGGAGCAGTCCATTCTGTGGTCCGACGATTTGGGCTTCGCTCTTATAATGGTTGTGCGGATGCTTTCGTCGATGCGCGAGCGTCAGACGGCGATAAAGATTCCTCCCAAGTTCAAGAGCGGCGAAGACCTCGATTTCGCACTGGACCTGCTCGAGAAATCGGTGCTTCAGTTCGAGCGCAACCGCGATTTGGTGGACCGTCTGGCGGGCAACTGGGATGTGGAGCGAATCGCATTCATGGATGTCATAATCATGGCGGCGGCGCTGACCGAACTTCGCGAGTTCCCGTCCATTCCGGTGAAGGTTACGCTCGACGAATATATCGAGATTTCGAAATTCTATTCGACCCCCAACAGCAGTATATTCATCAACGGCATTTTGGACAAGGCCGTTGAGCAGCTTACGGCCGACGGCGAGATTTGCAAGAGCGGCCGCGGACTGATATGATGCGGCGCATTGCGGCGGCAGTCCTGATTGCGATATTGGGCTGTGCGGCGTGCGGACGACGTGTCGATTCGCAGCAGCTGATGCACGGAGTCCGCCGGATAGCGATTACCGATTCGCTGTTGCGGCACGGCGGTTCCGATACGCTTCGCACGGGTCGTCTGCATACGGGCGAGATTGCAGTCATGCGGGTGGCCGTCAGGAATGAGACATCGGCTCCGATAGCGATTGCGGGTTATGAGACTTCGTGCAGCTGTACGCTCTTCGAATACGACCGCAAACCCATCCTGCCGGGTGCGGAGAGCGAATTGCGATGCACGTTCGACAGCCGCGGCGAGTACGGATGGCAGTTCAAATCGGCGAGGTTCCGCATTGCGGGCGCCGAAGAACCGCTGGTGATATTTGTGGAGGCGGAGGTCTATTAGCGGAACCGATTTTGCAATTACGTTGAAAAGTTCTACCTTTGTAGAGGTGAAAAAAGCGATAATTTAATTTGTATAATTATAAAAAAGTTTGAATTATGATTGAATTGTTACAGGCAGCCGAACCCGCAATGCCTCAGCAGGGTTCGCCGTGGACATTCTGGGTTATGATTGCGCTGATGATAGCGGTGCTTTACCTTTTCATGTGGCGTCCCGAATCGAAGCGTCGCAAGGAGATGCAGAAATTCCGTGACGGATTGAAGAAGGGTGACAAAATCGTTACTGCCGGCGGAATTTACGGTACGGTGAAGGAGATTAAGGAGACGACCATTCTTGTCGAGGTGGACAGCAATGTCACCTTGCGTGTAGACAAGAATATGGTTGTAGCCGATGCGTCGGCGCAGCAAGCGCAGCAGTCGCAGAAGTAGAATTTTTGGAATGCTATGAAATGTGCATCCTTGGCGTATTGAGTTGCGGGGGATGCACTTTTCGGCTTGTTTTGCAGTTATGAGGAGAACCGAATACATTACCCGCGGGACGTGTTCGCGGATGATAACGGTGGAGGTCGGCGACGACGACCGTATTGCGAGTGTGCAGTTTGCGGGCGGATGCAGCGGCAACACTCAGGGAGTGGCTTCGCTGGTGCGCGGAATGCATATCGACGAGGCGATAGAACGCCTTGAGGGTATAGATTGTCACGGCAAGGGCACTTCGTGTCCCGACCAGTTGGCGCAGGCGTTGAAGACGCTTGGGTGATGGTCTTGAAAGAAAATTTCTGCGTTAATAAAGAAACGGTTTCGGCATGAGATTTGCCCGAAGATGTTACGGGCAGAGC
>JAFLRS010000003.1:0-10335 GCA_022511355.1 Alistipes sp. | reverse complement strand
GGCATGAGATTTGCCCGAAGATGTTACGGGCAGAGCCGGAAAGGGTAAATTTTCTTTTAAGTTTTACACATCTTTCTGTTTATTTTCTGTTTGCACACGATATGCGTAGCGATTACGTGTATGACCTCCGGTTCTGCTTTTTTTTGTGTGTGCGCAGAGTTTCAGAGTATAAGTCTGTCGAGTTTGTTTGAGAGGATGACGCGCACCGAGTTCAGCCGAGCCATTTGTTGCAGTATGGCATCCTGTTGTTCTTCGGAGAGATTGGGGTCCGAGAGCAGAGCTTCCTGTTCGCGAATCATTCGTTCCACGACTTTTGATTTGTAGAGTGTTATGGCTTTTGGTACTCCGGCTGCGAATATTTCTTCGTCGCTTTCGACGTGGATATCTTTTTTGCTCCATATTTCGCTGGCGGTGTAGTTGTCGTCGGAGGTCAGTATATCGACGGCGGCGTTGCATACATCGGGGTCGGAGTGGTTTATGAAGTGTCGGGCTTCGATTTCGACGCCTTCTCCCGACTGTTGCCACATTGAGCGGTAGAGGTCGAGTATGGTGTTGTAGGCTTTGTTTTCGAAGTGCAGGGCATCGGCATCGAGGTCGCGGAATATTTCGGCTGCGACATTCATGGGTATGTATTTGCGTCCTTCGCGGTATTCGAATGAGCGGTGTCCGAATTTGAGCAGATATTTGGTAAGTTCGCGTTCGAGGGTTTCGAGGCTGCTGCCGGGAGATATTCGTCCTCCGTTTTCGGCGGGTGTTGTTATGTGGTCGGCGGTTTCGCGTCGTCGCTGAGCCTGTTGCCGCCGCATGAACTCTTCGGTTTCGCGGTCGCCGGTGGCGAGCATTCGTTTGCGGGCGATTTCTCCTATGAGGATATTTTCGTCGATATCCATGATGCGTGCGCACTCTTTGGTGAACACGGAGCGCTGAATGGCATCGGGGATTTGGGATATGGATTCGACCATATCCGAGATAAGTTCCGAACGTCGTATGGGGTCATTGCCTGCGCTTGCGGAGAGGAGTTTGGCTTTGAAGGTAAGGAAATCCTCTTCGTGTTCGCGGATATAGTCCCGGACTTCGGTTGCGGAGTGGCTTCGTGCGAAGGAGTCGGGGTCTTCGGGTTCGGGGAGCAGCACGACTCTGACGTTCATACCTTCGCGCAGAATCATGTCGATACCTCTGAGCGAGGCGTGGATTCCGGCCGAGTCGCCGTCATAGATTACGGTTATGTTGCGGGTGAATCGGTGGAGCAGCCTGATTTGTTCGACTGTGAGCGAAGTTCCCGAGGAGGAGACGACGTTTTCTATACCGGCCTGATGCATCGATATCACGTCGGTGTAGCCTTCGACCATTATGGCGAAATCCTGCTGTTGTATAGCTTTTTTAGCGAAGTATAGGCCGTAGAGTTCGTTTTTTTTGCTGTATATTTCGCTTTCGGGGGAGTTTTGATATTTGGATATATTTTTGTCGGTGCGGAGGGTACGTCCGCCGAATGCGACTATTCGTCCCGATATGTTGTGTACGGGGAAGATTACGCGGTCGCGGAAGCGGTCGTAGAGCGAGCCGTCGCTTTCGCGTTTGAGAGAGAGTCCGGTTGAGAGCAGGAATTCCTCTTTGTATCCGGCTTCGAGAGCATCGCGGCTCATGATGTCGCCTTTGGCGGAGCAGAATCCGAGCGCGAATTTTTTGATTGTGGCGTCGGAGAATCCGCGTTGCTGCCGGAAGTAGGGCAGACCTACGCTCATTCCTTCACCGGTTTGGAGCAGCGTATTGGCGAAGTATTCGGCGGCCCAGCCGTTCAGCACGAACATACTTTCGCGGTTGTCGTTGCGTTTGAGTTCTTCGGGAGTAAGTTCTTTTTCGACGACCTCGATGCCGTACTTTTTGGCGACTATTTTAAGTGCTTCGGGCCATTCCACGCCTTCGTGTTCCATTATGAAGGTTATGGCATTTCCGCCCTTGCCGCATCCGAAGCATTTGAATACGCCTTTGGAGGGCGAGACCACGAATGAGGGTGTTTTTTCGTTGTGGAAGGGGCAGCAGCACTGATAGTTCACGCCTTTGCGCCGCAGGGTGACGTAGTCGCCGATAATATCGACGATATCGGCTGCGGCGTAGATGCGGTCTATGGTCGAGCGGTCAATCATATCTGCAAAGGTAACAATATTCGCGGTATAAACTGAAATTAATCGGTGAAATTTGCGTTTTTATACTATATTTGCATTTGCTATGGATTTCAAACTCGTATCCGATTATCAGCCGACGGGCGATCAGCCCGAAGCTATTTCCGAATTGGTCAAGGCCATACGCAGGGGTTCCAATCAGAATGTTCTGCTGGGCGTTACCGGTTCGGGCAAGACCTTTACCATAGCCAACGTAATCAAGGAGCTGAATCGTCCCGTACTGGTTTTGAGTCACAACAAGACGCTTGCGGCGCAGCTTTACAGCGAATTCAAGAATTTCTTTCCCGAGAATGCGGTGGAGTATTTCGTCTCCTATTACGACTATTATCAGCCCGAGGCGTATCTGCCTGCGACGGACACCTACATCGAGAAGGATTTGTCGATAAATGCCGAAATCGAGAAGATGAGATTGAGTGCGACGGTGTCGTTGTTGTCGGGCCGTCGTGACGTGATAGTGGTTTCGAGTGTTTCGTGTCTTTACGGAATCGGCAATCCGAACGACTTTCATGCCAACTGCATCGAGCTTAAGGTGGGCGACATCAAGAGTTTCAAGCCGTTTCTTTACCGTTTGGTGGAGGCTCTCTACACCCGCACCGAGTTGGATTTGACGCGGGCCACATTCCGTGTGCGCGGCGATGTGGTGGATATCATGCCGGCATTCGGCGAGCACGCCTATCGGGTGACTTTTTACGACAACGAGATAGAGACCATCTATTCCATAGACCCTGCGACCGGAATGCGAATCGAATCGCTGGACCGTGTGACGATATATCCGGCGAACATATTCGTTACCACGCGCGAGCGCATAAAGTATGCCGTGAGTCAGATATCCCTCGATTTGGGCAAACAGGTGGCCTTTTTCGAGAAGCAGGGCCGCACGGTGGAGGCGCAGCGGCTCAAGCAGCGCGTCGAGTACGATGTGGAGATGATAAAGGAGTTGGGCTACTGTTCGGGCATCGAGAACTATTCGCGATATTTCGACGGTCGTGCGGCGGGCACGCGTCCGTTCTGCCTGCTCGACTACTTCCCCGAAGATTTTCTTACGGTCATCGACGAGAGTCATGTCACCGTGCCTCAGATTCGGGGTATGTACAACGGCGACGTCGCCCGCAAATCCAACTTGGTGGAGTACGGATTCCGTCTGCCTGCGGCGAAGGACAACCGTCCGCTGCGTTTCGAGGAGTTTATGGGTATTGTGGGTACGACCATATATGTGAGTGCCACTCCCGCCGAATACGAACTTATCCGCAGCGAGGGGTTGGTGGTCGAGCAGTTGATACGTCCCACGGGACTTATCGACCCGCCGTTGGAGGTTCGGGTGGCCGATTATCAGATAGACGACCTGCTCGAGGAGATAAACGCCTGCTGCCGCCGCAACGAAAAGGTTTTGGTTACGACCATCACCAAACGCATGGCCGAGGAGATGTCGAAGTATCTCGACCGCGTAGGCGTCAGGAACCGTTATATTCACTCCGATATAGATACTCTGGAGCGTGTTCAGATTCTGGACGATTTGCGTGCCGGCTCTTTCGATGTTCTGGTGGGCGTGAATCTGTTGCGCGAGGGTTTGGACCTGCCCGAGGTGGCGTTGGTGGCGATACTGGATGCCGACAAGGAGGGTTTTTTGCGCAACGTGCGTTCGCTGACCCAGATTGCGGGTCGTGCTGCGCGTCATTCCAACGGTCATGTGATAATGTATGCCCGTGTCTGCACGGAGTCGATGCGCACGGCCATCGAGGAGAGCAACCGTCGCCGCGAGAAGCAGATTCGTTACAACATGGAGCATGGGATATTGCCCAAACGGGCCCGCAAGAGCGGAAGCGGTCAGAATGTTCTGTTGCCGCTGCCCGAAGTGAACGGCACTCCGGTTCTGTATACTCCTTCGGAGGACATATACGAGATGGCGGCGGACACTTCGCAGAATTACGAGGTTCGTCGCGATCGTCGCATGGCGCTTGCGTCGGCGGATATAGATACGATGATAGCCGAAGCCCGCAAGGCGATGGAGCAGGCGGCGAAGCAGCTCGACTTCATGACGGCGGCCCATCACCGCGACCGAATGTACGATCTCGAGAAGCTGAAAAGCGAACGCGAGAGGCTGGAGCAATAACAAAGGGATGCGAAATTCGCATCCCTTTGTTGTCCGCGTCCGTTGAGGTGCGGATTTAATATCCGAATATCTCCTCCTGCGATACGAATGTCACGTCGCCGAGCGAACGCAGATAGTTCATATCGAGTTCTCTCTTGTCGCCGAGTATGAGGTAGAGGTATTTGCGGCCTTTGATGCGTTCCTGCTGGAACTTCACCACGTCGTCGAGCGTCATTGTTTTAATCTGTTCGTAAACGGCCTTGTTGCGGTCGCCCTCGATGCCTTTGTCTTCGTTGTTGATGTAGCTCCACAGCACCGAAGCTTTGGTCGTGCGTGCGGTCTCTATCGAGGCGAGAGCCGACTGCTTGGCGATTTCGAATGCGGCCTGCGACTGCGGCATATTCTCGATGATTTCGTCGAACGCCTCTATGGCCTGCTGCATTTTGTCGTTCTGCGTGGCGATGAAAGCCTGGAATTCATAGCCCTGTTCGGGATAGAGGTTCTCCGCGTAGTAGGCACGTGCGGTGTATGCCAGACCGCGTGCTTCGCGCATCTCCTGGAATACGATGCCGTTCATTCCGCCGCCGAAATAGCCGTTGTACATCTCGATAAGGGCGTCGTTGTCGGTGGAGAAGTTGTCCGACTCATTTTTCGAATACTGCGTGTAGTAGATTTGTTTTGCGTCGTATTGTGCCAGCACCACCTTGTTTTGGTTCACCTGCTGCGGTATTGCGGGTTTGCGTTCGACGCAGGGGTCGGTGAGGGTTTCGGCGGTATGGTGTTCGGCGTTGAGTTTTTTGACTATTGCCGACTGCGTGAGGGGACCGTAGTAGAGTACGCGGTGTTTGAGACCTGCCAGCGACTTGATTTTCGCTACCAGCCGGTCGCTTGTGAGGGCCGCGATGCCTTCATTGGTGAGTACGTGTGCTTTCACGTATTCGGGGCCGTAGACCGCATATCTGCGCAGAGCCGCGAAATTGGCCTGCTGACTGAGTTTGTTGTCGCTGCGTTCCTTGAGCAAATCGTTCTTCAACTCTGCGAGTACTTCGTCGTCGCCCTGGACATTGTTGAGGTACTCCTCGGCTAAAGCTATGGCTTTGTCCATGTTTTCGCCCAGACCTGAAATGGTTACATATACGCGGTTGGAGGTGGTCGAGAGGCTGAAATCGCAGGCGAGGTCGTAGAATTCGCGCCAGATTTCGTCGAGCGACTTGGAGTCGGTACCGAGCATATCGAAATATTCGGTTGCGAACTCCATTTCGGGGTCGGAGTCGTCGAACTGATAGAGATAGGTAAGGGTGAAGAGGTCGTTGGTTTCGTTGCGTTTGTAGAGCAGTTCGAGTCCGTTGTGGAGACGTCCTTTCGACATATCGCGGTCGTAATCGACGAATACGGGTTTGACGGGCTCTACCTGCGACTGCTGCACTTCGGCGAGGAAGTCGCTCACGGCGTCGCGGTTGGTTGCGATGGGGGTGATGTGCGGCTTGTCGATTTTCTTTTGGTTTTTGTCTTCGCCCTGACGCTTGTAGACTATTGCGTAGTTGTCGTCACGCAGATATTTGTTGGCCCACTCCACGATTTGTTCTTTGGTGATGGAGCTCATGCGGTCGAGTACGGCCACTTCGTCGGCCCATTGGGTGCCGTTGATGAAGCTGGATACGAAACGCATGGCGCGTCCGCGGTTGCTCTCCGACTGACGCATGAACGAACGCTTTGCGTTGGCTATGGTGGAGGTGAGGAGTTCTTCGTCGAAGTCGCCGTTGCGCAGTTTGGCTATTTCGGCCAGCATCAGGTCGCGCAGTTCTTCGAGGCTCTGACCCTCTTTGGGGAGAGCCGCCGTGATGAGAGCGCCCACTTCGGGCATCTGTTCGCTGAATGCGCCGCAGTCGAGTACTTTCTGGGCGTTGACCAGATCGGTGTCGAACAGACCGCATTTTTTGTTGTAGAGGATATTGCCGACAAGTTCGCAAAGTTCGGCATCTTCGCTGCGTGCGCCGTCGGTGCGCCATCCCATGAATACGAAGTCGGTTTCATTGCCGTAGATTTCGGCCGATGCGGGCGATGCGAGCGGCACTGCGGGTTCGAATTCGAATTCGGGCAGATTGTCGTTGGGGGCGAGCGAACCGAAATATTTGTCGATGATTTTTATGGTTTTTTCGGGGTCGAAATCTCCCGACATACATATTGCTATGTTGTTGGGGACGTAGTAGGTTCTGAAGTAGTTTTTGATATTGGTTATGGAGGGGTTTTTCAGATGCTCCTGCGTACCGAGAACGGTATGCTGACCGCAGGGGTGTGTCGGGAAGAGCAGTGCCGAGAGGGTTTCGAAGGCTTTGCCGTTGTCGTCGGTGAGCGACATATTGTACTCTTCGTATACGGTTTCCAGTTCGGTATGGAATCCGCGTATTACGGCATTGGCGAAGCGGTCGGCTTCGATTCTTGCCCAGTTTTCGATTTGATTCGAGGGTATGTCTTCGGTGTAGACCGTTTCGTCATAGGAGGTCCACGCATTGGTGCCTTCGGCACCTATGGCGGCCATGAGTTTGTCGTACTCATTGGGGATGGCGAGTTTCGAAGCCTCGTTCGAAACGCGGTCTATTTCGGCATAGATTGCGGTTCGTTCCTGCGGGTCTTCGGTGTTGCGGTACTGTTCGAAGAGACGTTCGATTTCGTCGAGCAAAGGTTTTTCGGCTTCATAGTTCTGCGTACCGAACTGTTCGGTGCCTTTGAACATGAGATGTTCGAAATAGTGAGCCAGACCTGTAGTTTCTGCGGGGTCGTTTTTTGCGCCCACCTTTACGGCAATAAAGGTTTGGATGCGCGGGGTCTCCTTGTTCACGGTCATGTAGACCTTGAGTCCGTTGTCGAGAGTGTAGATACGGGTATTGAGCGGATCGCCTGCGACCTTTTCGTACCGGTACTCCGAACACGAGACAGCTGTCATCGCTGCGATGAGGGCTGCCAGTGCAAAAAATCTCTTCATTTTCGATATTGTTAGATGATGTTTGATGTTTCAGGAGAATAGCGAGCCGAGCCATGCGGCGAACGAGGGGAAGACGTCGCGGCAGATGTAGAAGAACATTCCGATTGCGGCGATGAGTTTTATTCCCGAGCCGACTATGAAAGACAGGAACGAACCTGCCCCGGCTTTTATGGCGCGTCCTATGTCGTCATGATTGTGGAGGAGTTCGCCGATGACTGCGCCGAGGAATGTTCCGAGAATCATGCCTACGGGTGTGAAGAATATTCCGACGATGAGTCCTATCGTGGCTCCGATTACGGCTGCGCGGCTGCCTCCGAAGAGTTTTGTGAGGTAGGCCGGCAGGAAGTAATCGACTATCGATACGACTGCCGTGACTGCGAACCATATCCATACGGTTGCGGGAGCCGTTTGCGAAGTGCTGCAGAAGAATGTGCAGAGCAGACCCGCGAAGCTCAGGATTACTCCCGGAATGACGGGGACGACGCTTCCTATCATTCCCGTAATGCCGAGCAGTACGGCCAGTATCGAGAGGAAGACATCCATTATTCAACGAGTCGGTTGGTTGCCGTGTCGGGGAATATGACCGTAGGTTTGAATGTTTTGGCCTCTTCGAAATCGAGCAGGGCATACGACACCAGAATCACTATGTCGCCGACGTTGGCTTTGTGTGCTGCGGCTCCGTTCAGACAAATGACTCCGCTGCCGCGTTCACCTTTTATTATATAGGTTTCGAGGCGTTCACCGTTGGTGACGTTGAGCACCTGCACTTTTTCGCCTGCAATCATGTTTGCCGCATCGAGCAAATCTTCATCGACGGTTATGCTGCCCACGTAGTTTAAGTTGGCTTCGGTAATCGTCACGCGATGAATTTTCGATTTAAGAACTTCGATATACATTGCTTTATTTAAGTTTGATGTTGTCTATCAGTCGAATTGTTCCGGCCTGCACCGCCACGCATCCCTGAATGCGTTCGGCGTCGCTCCACGAATTGACGCGCTGCATGGTGAGTGCGTCGGCGGCGTGGAAGTAGATGACCTTCAGCAGCGGATTTTTTTCAATCTCTTCGGTTGCGAACTTTTCGAGTTCGGCGGGGGTCATCTCTCCGACCTTTGCTGCGGCTGCCGACAGAACCTCGTAGATATGTGGTGCGGCTGCGCGGTGTTCGGCATCGAGAAGCGCATTGCGCGAGGAGAGGGCGAGTCCGTCGGTGCCGCGCACTATGGGGCACTCCACTATTTGGACGTCGAGTCCCGATTGCGCCACCATGGCCTTGATGACGGCTATTTGCTGAAAATCTTTCTCTCCGAAGTAGGCTTTGTCGGGCTTCACGAGGTCGAACAGACGGCTTACCACCTGCGCCACGCCGTTGAAGTGTCCGGGTCGGGTTGCGCCCTCCATTACCTTGTCGATTTGTCCGAAGTCGAATATGCGCGTATCGGGCTGCGGGTATATCTCCTCCACCGAGGGCATGAAGAGTATATCGACGCCTGCTTTTTCGAGCATGGCGGCATCGGCTTCGGGAGTTCGGGGATAGTTTTTGAGGTCGTTTTTGTCGTTGAACTGCGTGGGGTTGACGAATACGCTCACCACGCATACGGCACACTCCTTGCGTGCCCGCTCCACCAGCGACAGATGTCCTTGATGAAGAGCGCCCATGGTGGGTACGAATCCTGCGGTTTCTCCTTTGCGGGCGGCGAGAGCCGAATGCAGTTCGCCGACTGTTTTTGCAATCTTCATTGATTAATGTTTCAATAGTGACTTAATGTCGCGGCAAAGTTATACAATAATTCGGATACGCGGATTTGCTTTCGGGAAAATTATGTAAATTTGCGCATAATTTTAATCCGACAACGAATTATGAAACGAAATTTTGCTTTATCGGTTATGGGAATTATCGGAATTATTGCGGTTTCGTGCGATGCGAAAACCGATGCGGAAAAGCCGTGGATAGTCGACAGGTTCGACGACATCAAGGTGATACGCTACGAGGTGCCGGGCTTCAGCGAACTGCCGCTGCGGCAAAAGGAGCTTGTATATTATCTGGCGCAGGCGGCCAAGTGCGGACGCGACATACTGTTCGACCAGAATTTCAAATACAATCTGGCTATACGCCGTACTTTGGAGGCGGTATATCTCAATTACGAGGGGGACCGTTCGGACGATGAGTTCGCCGCTTTCGAGAAGTATCTCAAGAAGGTGTGGTTCGCCAACGGCATACATCATCACTATTCGAACGACAAATTCGTGCCCGAATTTTCACAGACGTGGTTCGAATCGGCCATGGATTCGGTGCCGTCGGAGAAGCTGCCGCTCGATTTCGGAACGGTCGAGGAGCTTAAATCGGCCATTTTGCCGGCGATGTTCGACCCTTCGCTCTATGCGTCGCGTCTGGACCAGCGTGCCGGCATCGACATGATTGCCGCTTCGGCCAACAACTACTACGAAGGCGTTACGCAGCAGGAGGTTGAAGATTTCTATGCCCGCATGGCCGACGTGAACGACCCGACCCCTGTCTCCTACGGTCTCAACTCGAAGCTCGTCAAGGAGAACGGCAAGGTCATGGAGCGTGTGTGGAGGGTTGGCGGAATGTACTCTCCGGCAATAGAGCGAATCGTCGGCTGGCTCGAGAAGGCGCAGAATGTGGCCGAAGAGCCGCAGAAGTCGATAATCGCATCGCTTGTGGAGTATTACCGCACGGGCGACCTGCGCAAGTTCGACGAGTACAATATCCGCTGGGTGCGCGATACGGTTTCGAATGTCGATTTCGTGAACGGATTCATCGAGGATTACGGCGACCCTCTGGGCCGCAAGGCTTCGTGGGAGGCCAATGTCAATTTCCGCGACGAGGCGGCCTGCCGCCGCACCGAAATCATCTCGGAGAATGCGCAGTGGTTCGAGGACAACTCTCCGGTGGCTCCCGAATTCAAGAAGAAGGAGGTGAAGGGTGTTTCGGCGAAGGTGATAACCGTTGCGATGCTGGGCGGCGACTGTTATCCGGCTACCCCTATCGGAATCAATCTGCCCAATGCCGACTGGATTCGCAAGGAACACGGTTCGAAGTCGGTGACCATCGACAACATAAC
>JAFLRS010000029.1 GCA_022511355.1 Alistipes sp. | reverse complement strand
GTGAGCAACGAAAAGAAACGAACGTTTCTTAAAGGGAGGGGAGAGGGGAGGGAATATGAATATAAAGAAATATTTACCATCACAAAGTGATGGTAAATATGAAAAAGGGAAAAAAGGCTTTAGCCTTTTTATTGCTTTTGCTCGCAAAAGCAATAAAAAAAGACTGCTTCGGAATCTAACCGAAGCAGTCTCAACAACAACTGTTCAAATATTATTCGATAGTCCAGGTCTCACCCGAATGAAGCAACTCGTCCACACTATGTATGCGACTCGATACCCTCACCTCAGCAACCTGCTCCGAAACCTTTACATCATACACAACACCGTCTTCAACCGAACGTATAACACCCAACGCTACCGGATATTCCGGATACTTCATCGCAGCCAACATCGTATGAAGCGTCGCATCAACACAATGCGCATCGTGTGTCAAAACATCGTCAATCGTATAACCGTCCTCTCCCACAGTCACTACCTTCAACTTCATCTCCTCGAATACCAATCCCTTATCACGGGCAGCTCCGAACAACATCTTCTCACCATGACGCAACGTAACCGTATGCTCGGCCCGCGTCGCCTTGTCTCCGGCAAACAACGCATGAGTCTTGTCGTTGAATATGACGCAGTTCTGCAAAACCTCCGTCACCGACATTCCCCTATGCTTCGCACCCTCGACCAAACACTCCTTCGTAAGCATAACCTCGGCATCAACCGAACGGGCAAAAAACGAACCCTTCGCCCCCAAAACCAACTCGCCCGGATTGAACGGCTTCTCAACCGTTCCGTATGGCGAAGTCTTGGTTATCTTGCCCAACTTCGAAGTGGGTGAATACTGACCCTTCGTGAGTCCGTAAATCTCGTTGTTGAAAAGAATGACATTCAAATCGACATTGCGGCGTATCGCATGGATGAAATGATTGCCGCCAATAGCCAACGAATCACCGTCACCAGTAGCAACCCATACGCTCAATTCGGGATTGGCCGTCTTGATTCCCGTAGCCACGGCATTCGCGCGGCCGTGAATGGTGTGGAATCCGAATGTCTTCATGTAGTAGATGAATCGCGACGAACATCCGATGCCCGACACGAATACGAATTTGTTGTGCGGCACATCCAGCGCATCAGCCACCTCGGGCAATGCTCGCTGAACGGCATTCAGAATCGCATGGTCGCCGCATCCCGGACACCAGCGCACCTCCTGGTCGCTCTTGAAATCCGCAGAGGTATATTTATAATCTGCCATAACCGTCTAATCGAGAAGTGAATAAAATTTTTCCTGCAATTCCGCCACCGTGAATGGCTGACCCTCAACCTTGCCGAATGACAAGAATTCGAACTCGCGGAACTGCTGACGCAAATACGAGGCGAACTGACCATCGTTCAACTCGCACACCACAATGCGGCGGAAACCACCAAACACCTCCGCCGTATTCTTGGGCAGAGGATTGATGTAGTTGAACTGCGCATGAGAAACACGACGTCCCGCCGCCTGCAGCGACTCTACCGCCGCACGCAAATGTCCGCGCGTACCGCCCCAGCCTACCACCAGCAAATCGCCCTCCTTATCGCCGAAAACCTCCTGCAACGGAATATCATCGGCAATGCGGGCAACCTTCTCGGCACGCGTGCGTACCATGAGTTTATGATTCTCCGGGTCGTGCGAAATGGTTCCCCTCAACGAATGTTTCTCCAAACCGCCTATACGATGCTCCAAACCCGCCTTGCCCGGGAAAGCCCAGCTGCGGACCAGCTTCCCGTTGCGGGCATAGGGCATATATCCGCCTTCGGGAGCGCTCTCGGCAACAGGAGGCACAATCGCCGGATAATCCGACATCGAAGGTATCTTCCACGCCTCGGAACCGTTGGCTATAAATCCGTCGGTGAGCAGAATCACGGGAGTCACGTGCTCCATGGCTATCTTCGCCGCACTGAAAGCGTAATGGAAACAGTCGGCAGGCGACGATGCAGCCACCACAGCCAGCGGACATTCGCCGTTGCGGCCGTAAAGAGCCTGCATAAGGTCGCTCTGCTCGGGCTTGGTCGGCAGTCCCGTCGAAGGTCCTCCGCGCTGCACGTCCACCACCACCAACGGCAGTTCGGCCATCACGGCCAGACCCAAAGCCTCGCTCTTCAGCGACAAACCCGGACCCGAAGTGGTTGTCACAGCCATATTTCCGGCATAAGCGGCACCTATCGCGGTACAGATGCCGGCTATTTCATCCTCGGCCTGCACCGTCTTCACGCCCAAATCCTTGCGTTTGGCCAGCTCCTCCAGAATGACCGTCGCCGGAGTGATGGGATAAGAGCCGCAGAACAACGGACGGCCGCTCTTCTCCGATGCGGCACAGAATCCCCACGCCGTAGCGACATTGCCGCTTATCGAACGATAAACGCCCTTCTCGAGCGGAGCGGGTGCCACATCGTAACGGTCGGCAAACAGATGAGTATTGGCCGCATAGTCGTAACCCGCACGCAACGCCTTGACATTGGCCTCGGCAACGGCCGGATTCTTCTTCGCGAACTTCGAGCGGAGAAAATTGGCCGTATGCTCCTCGGGACGGTCGAACAGATAAAAACATATTCCCAGCGCAAACATATTCTTGCACTTGATTATGCTCTTGCGGTCGAGACCCGAATCGGCCAGTGCCGCCTGCGTCATGGCGGTAATGTCGGGAACCGCTATGTTGTACTCGCCCAAGCCGAGTTCGGCTATCGGGTCGAGCGTCTCGAACTGCGCACGTTTGAGGTTCTCCTCGGTAATGCTGCCGCCGTCGATGATGATGGTGGCACTCTTTTTAATCTTGTTGCGGTTAGCCTTCAGCGCCGCCGGATTCATGGCCACGAGCACGTCGCACGCATCGCCCGGATGCAGTATGCGGTGCGCTCCGAAATGCACCTGAAAACCCGAAACCCCCGCTACGGTACCCTGCGGAGCCCGGATTTCGGCCGGATAATCGGGAAAGGTCGAAATGCCGTTGCCCTTCAGTGCGGATGTGTCCGAAAAAAGGGTGCCCGCAAGCTGCATTCCGTCACCGGAATCACCCGAAAACCGTATCACGGCCGAGTTGCGTTCTTTGAGTTCAGTATTATTCATTTTGTTCAGATAATAGCCTGCAAATATATCTATTTTCCCGCGGATTGACAACCGAAAACCGCAAAAAAAGTTTATCGGCGCAACTCGCGCATTCAAAGACGATTAACGCATCGTATTCATTCGTATGCTCGCCTTCACCAACGCTATGGCGCGTATGCGGTTCATGGCGATATCCTTGTCGGCATGATGAGGATTCTGACTCACCAACTTCACGCACCCCTCCACATCCGACTTCTGGACATACTTCACCGTGATGAACTCCTCGCCGTCAATCTCTATCGAAAGCAGATACATATCGCCCCAGAATATGTCGTTCAAATCGTGCAGCTGCTTGTACAGAACAATGTCGCCGCTCTTGATTATCGGATACATCGAATCGCCCGCAACATGAATCGCACCGTCGCACTTCGGAAGGTCGGGAATGTGAATCCAGTTCACCGGCTTTATCTGCGTGTCGTCGGCAAACAGAGGCACCAAACCCGCCGTGCCCTTCGTCGAATAGAGCGGCACGCTCTGCATGGGCAGCGAATTGTCGGTCCGCAGACGAAATGCCGTCAAATCGGGGTCGGCATTGAACATCTCGCCGCGACCGTCATCGAGCCATTCGGGATTGACGTTCAATTCTTGAACAAGTATGTTCCTGTTGCGCGACGACAGTCCGGCCTTGCCCGTCTCTATCATCGACAAGGCCGCCTTGCCCACTCCAAGTCGCTGTGCCAGCTGCTCTTGCGTCATCGACAACGTCTTTCTTATCAATTTTAATTTATCGCCTGTTTCCATTTATCAAAAAATTTGATGTTAAATTTTTGAATAAAATTGAGCAGAATTAAAATTTTGAACTTAATTTTGCACTGCAAAGTTAAATGATTTATTTTGAATACGCAAATAATTCAATAATTTATACCTAAATGTTTACAGTTACACCTCATCTCTACCGCGAAACCGCCATCAGATTACGCGAGGCAGTCAGCGGATGCAGCTACTTCTCAGGCTCAATATCCTTCTCCTCGGACGACATCGATTGCAAACTCACCGCCTCACTGGTAATCTGCCGGAAATCTCTCGATATGCCCGAAGAAGAACTCCGCTGCATCTCCGACATAGTACCCGTATGGTGGCACTTCGCAACCTTCCGCGACGGAACGGAAATCCTCAACGACTTCTCGTTCGGCGACCTCAAAGAGTTTATGCTCTGATTCCGCAAGAAAAACACCTCCGGCTTCAGACTCACCCGTCGGGCGATGCCCCGCCGCCGGAGAGCAGCCGCAGGCCGCCGCGCCCGTCTTTCGCATCGGAAAAAGGCGGCAGGCCGCGACTGCCGCACAAAACGCATTTCATCACGACATCATGACTGAAAAACAAGAGAAAAAAACGACCGGACAACCATCCGGTTCGACAACCGCATTCATCGACTTCGCACTCAAGGTCTATCCGTTCCTCGAACTGCAACCCTTTCACCGTACATACTATCGTCTGCTCGAAGAGTTCGCGCGAGGACACATTCGAAAACTCATAGTCTCAATGCCGCCGCAACACGGCAAAAGCGTGGGCGCAACAACCCTGCTCCCCGCCTATATGCTCGGACTCGACCCCGACAAACGAATAGCCATAGCCTCCTACTCGGCAATCCTCGCCTCGCGTTTTAACCGGCGAGCGCAACGAATACTCGAATCGCGCGAATATGCCGAAATATTCCCCGACACCTCCATCAAAAAAGGAGGCAAACCCGCCGAATACATACGAACCTCCGACGAAGTGGAAATAATAGGTCATCGCGGAGAACTGCTCTCGGTGGGACGCGAAGGCTCGCTAACCGGCAACCGCGTGGACTGCTTCATATTGGACGACCTCTACAAAGATGCCATGGAGGCCGATTCGCCCGTCGTGAGAGCCAACTGCTGGGAATGGTACACCTCGGTGGTAAAAACCCGTATGCACAACTCCTCGAGCGAACTCATAGTCTTCACCCGATGGCACGACGAAGACCTCATAGGCGAACTCTGCCGGCGTGAAGACATAATCAGACTACGCAGCTGGGAGGACATCGGACACATACCTCCCCACGGCTGGGTCATGCTCAACTTCGAAGCCCTGCAAAGCTCGCCGCCCTCGGAAATCGACCCACGAACCGCCGGCGAAGCCCTGTGGGAAGAGCGTCAGAGCCGCGATCTGCTGCTCGCCAAACGCAAACTCGACCCGCTGCGTTTCGAATGTATGTATCAGGGGCATCCCTCATCGCAGGAAGGTCTGCTCTACGGCAACGGATTCGCCGAATACGACATCCTCCCGACCGACATAGTAAGACGAGCCAACTACACCGACACAGCCGACACGGGCGACGATTATCTGTGTTCGATAAGCTACGCCGTCGATACCGACGGCATAATCTACGTGACCGACGTCGTATACTCGCGCGAACCAATGGAGACCACCGAAGGTCTCGTGGCCGAAATGCTCCTCCGCTCCGATACCCGTTCGGCCCTCATCGAAAGCAACAACGGAGGACGAGGATTCGCACGCGCAGTACAGCGTCTGGCTCCCGCCGTCAAAATCGAATGGTTTCATCAGCACGCCAACAAAGAAGCACGCATACTCTCGAACTCGGCAACCGTGCTGCACAACATAAGAATGCCCAAAGGATGGAATCAGCGCTGGAACGAACTGTGTTCCCATCTCTCCACATACCGACGCGATTTCCGCTCGAACCGCTGGCACGACGCCGCCGACGTCCTCACCGGAATAGTAGAAACAGAAATAACCGACTGCAAATCGGCAAAAACAAGCAACGTGAGATTTATATGAAAAATGAGAAGAGGTTGTCGCTAAAACAACCTCTTTTTCGATTGCGTGACCACGAAGTTCTTGAGGTAGAACGGCTCGAAATAGGCCACATCCTCGAATCGGCCCTCGCGGAATGCCCGCTCGGCAAGCGGAGCCAAACCACGCACCGACGGAACTACATCTATCAGTCGGGCATCGGGCAGCAGTCCGGCACATTTGGCAGCGCCGTTTCCGAAAATCACCAGCGTCCCGTCACCGCGCCACTCCGAAAAACTCTCACCCGTAACCACCTCGGCCGAAACCCCGGTGAGCGGACGGCATTCCGAATCGAAAATGCGCGTGTACACCTCCATGCGGCGGGCATCTATCATCGGACACAGACGAACCGACGACCAGTCGTCGATATCCACGATTCCAGCCTCGAAATCCTCGCGCGCAACCTGCGCCAATGCCTCTAATGAACCTACCGCCAACAACGGCTTGCCCAATCCGTAACACAAACCCTTCGCAAACGAAACTCCGATGCGCAAACCCGTATACGAACCCGGACCCTTGCCCACGGCAACGGCATCGATGTCGGCCGAAGTTATGCCCGTCTCGCTCAGAAGTTCGTCGGTAAAAACCCCGACCTTGCCCGCATGATCGCGACCCTCGTCGCTCTCGCGCAGCGACAGCAGCTCGCCGTCGCGGGCTATCCCCACCGAACAGATGTCGGTGCCGGTCTCGATGCACAGTATGGTTGCCATAAAAATAACTATTTATAACTCTTGAGGGCCTTGTCCATCTCGCGGCGCGCGTCGTTGGCCTTCAGATATTCGCGTTTGTCATACTCCTTGCGGCCGCGGGCCACCCCGACAGCCACCTTCGCCAGTCCGCGCTCGTTGATGAAGGTGCGCAGACCTACCACCGTTATGCCCTTGTCCTGCAACGTGCGCCCTATCTTGTCGAGCTCGCGACGGTTGAGCAGCAGCTTCCGGTCACGCTTGGGCACATGATTGTTGCACGTCCCCCACGCGTATTCGGCAATGTTGAGTCCCCGCAGCCACAACTCCCCGCGCTCGAAATAACAGTAACAGTCGAACATCGAAGCCTTGCCCTCGCGCAACGACTTTATCTCGGTGCCGTAAAGCACGATGCCCGCAATGTACTCCTCGAGTATCTCGTAGTCGAAGGTCGCACGTTTGTTCCTTATGTTTATCTTTTGCCTCTCTGCCATAGGGTCGGTTTTCACTCGCAAAGATAGCTATTTTAACGCAAATTTATTTCCTTTTTTCAATCGGTTTTGTTATATTTGCATCCGAGAAGTGTCAATACAGACAATTTTAACAAAATATCGACTGAAATTATGATCTATTCACACGAAGTGCAACAGATGTGTTGCGTCAAGAAGGGCGCAAATCACCCTTCGGCTCCCATCCCCGAAGAGGGCAAGTGGGTAAGAGCCAAAGAAATTACCGACATCTCGGGTCTTACTCACGGTATCGGCTGGTGCGCACCCCAGCAGGGCGCTTGCAAACTCACGCTCAACGTTAAAAACGGCATCATCGAGGAGGCCCTCGTAGAAACCATCGGATGCTCGGGCATGACCCACTCCGCCGCTATGGCCTCGGAAATCCTCCCCGGAAAAACCCTGCTCGAAGCCCTTAACACCGACCTCGTTTGCGATGCCATCAACACCGCAATGCGCGAACTCTTCCTCCAAATCGTATACGGCCGCACTCAGTCGGCGTTCTCGGAGGGCGGTCTCGTTATCGGCGCATCCCTCGAAGACCTCGGAAAAGGTCTCCGCTCGCAGGTCGGCACCATGTTCGGCACCAAAGCCAAAGGCACCCGCTATCTCGAAATGGCCGAAGGCTACTGCACTCGCATGGCCCTCGATGAAAACGATGAGGTTATAGGTTACGAATTCGTACACCTCGGAAAAGTTATGGATATGCTCAAAAAAGGCATGGACGCCAACGAAGCAGTAGAAAAAGCCAAAGGACACTACGGACGCTTCAACGACGCCGCAAAGTACATCGACCCCCGCAAAGAGTAATCAGCATTCGTATAACCGCATAAAACAATTCAGGAAATTATGGCAAGTTTATTTGAAAGTTACGAACGTCGCATAGATAAAATCAATGCCGTTCTCGCTCAATACGGAATCAATGGTGTGGAGGATGCGAAGGCTGTTTGCGCAGAAAAGGGTCTCGATCCCTACAAAATGTGCGAAGAAACTCAGCCCATCTGCTTCGAAAACGCAAAGTGGGCTTACGTCGTGGGCGCAGCCATCGCAATCAAAAAGGGTTGCGTGAATGCAGCCGATGCAGCTGAAGCTATCGGCGAAGGTCTGCAGGCTTTCTGCATCCCCGGCTCGGTGGCCGACGACCGCAAAGTGGGACTCGGACACGGCAACCTCGCAGCACGTCTGCTCCGCGAAGAAACCAAATGCTTCGCTTTCCTCGCAGGGCACGAATCATTCGCAGCCGCTGAAGGCGCTATCAAAATCGCCGAAATGGCTAACAAAGTTCGTAAAGAACCCCTCCGCGTAATCCTCAACGGTCTGGGCAAAGATGCCGCCAAAATCATCTCGCGCATCAACGGCTTTACCTACGTGCGCACCGAATTCGACTACTACACCGGCGAAGTGAAAGAGGTGGAATCAACCCCCTATTCGACCGGTCTGCGCTCGAAGGTCCGCTGCTACGGCGCCGATGACGTCCGCGAAGGCGTGGCTATCATGTGGAAAGAGGATGTCGATGTCTCCATCACCGGCAACTCCACCAACCCCACCCGCTTCCAGCACCCCGTTGCAGGCACCTACAAGAAAGAACGTGTTCTGGCAGGCAAACCCTACTTCTCGGTAGCTTCGGGAGGCGGTACCGGACGAACCCTGCACCCCGACAACATGGCCGCAGGACCCGCTTCCTACGGTATGACGGACACGCTCGGACGTATGCACTCCGATGCTCAGTTCGCAGGTTCGTCGTCGGTTCCCGCTCACGTCGAAATGATGGGCCTCATCGGAATGGGCAACAACCCCATGGTGGGCGCTACCGTCGCAGTGGCAGTGGCCGTTCAGCAGGCTATGACCAAATAACAGCCGCCACACAACAATAGACGAAACGGTCCCTTTTCACAAAGGGACCGTTTCTGTTTCCATCCATATGATTTTTTATTATATTTGCCCCCGACAAACACACTCGCAATTATGAAAGATTATATAATGCCGCTCTTTTCGCTCACGTGCGAAATGGCTCCCTATCTGTTGCTCGGTTTTCTGCTCGCGGGACTTCTACACGTATTCGTGCCGCGGAAAATATATTCCCTCTACCTCTCGAAAAACAACTTCCGCTCGGTGATGCTCTCCGCTCTCTTCGGAGTGCCGCTGCCGCTCTGCTCATGCGGCGTCATACCTACAGCCATGTCGATGCGCAAAGAAGGCGCCTCCAAAGCAGCCACCGTCGCATTCCTCATCTCCACACCCCAAACCGGAGTCGATTCCATTGCCGCTACAGCCTCGCTGCTCGGCATACCCTTCGCCGTAATACGTCCCGTAGCCGCATTCGTTACGGCCATATTCGGAGGAATGGCAGTCGGAACCCTCGAAAAAAACGACCCCGGCACCGCTCAAAACAATACCGACGACAACTGCCGCACCCTGCCTCGGGGTTTCTTCGCCAAATGCCGCGAAGCCCTCAAATACGGATTCTACGACATGATTCGCGACATAGGCAAAAATCTGGTCATAGGACTGCTCATCGCAGGCGCAATTGCCGTTTTCCTGCCCGATGACTTCTTCAGCCTCTTTGCCGACAAACCGCTGCTCAATATGCTGCTCGTACTGCTGCTCTCGGCTCCCATGTATCTGTGCGCAACAGGGTCGGTCCCCATAGCGGCAGCCCTTATGCTCAAAGGACTCACCCCCGGAGCGGCATTCGTACTGCTGATGGCAGGTCCCGCAACCAATATGGCATCGATAATGGTCATAGGCAAGGTCCTCGGACGACGTACACTTATTATATATATGGCCGCAATCATAGCAGGAGCCCTCGGATTCGGAACCGTAATGGATTATCTGCTGCCTCACGAATGGTTCTCCACAATCCGCAACGCACACATAGCCGCCTGCTGCCATGCGGCGGAGATTCCGATGTGGAAAACACTCTGCGCATATCTGCTGCTCGCGCTGCTCGCGGCCGCATTCATGGCAAACTATACTCACAAATCGAAAAATAAAATGGGAAAAGTCTACAAAATCAAAGGTATGTCGTGCAGCCACTGCAAAGCCAACGTAGAAAAAGCACTGGCCGCAGTCGAAGGCGTAACTTCGGTTACGGTCGATTTACAGTCGGGAACCGCCGACGTTCAGGGCGAAGCTGCCGCCGAAAAAATTATAGAGGCTGTAACAGCCGCAGGCTACTCGTGTACATTACTCGAATAGCGAAACACACAAGGATAAAGAGAACAAAACAAT
The DNA here is from genome assembly GCA_022511355.1 of Alistipes sp. Lineage (GTDB taxonomy): Bacteria > Bacteroidota > Bacteroidia > Bacteroidales > Rikenellaceae > Alistipes. Next base: position 6,017 of record JAFLRS010000029.1, on the reverse strand, counting down.
AAGGCATCCGAAACGGATGCCTTATTGTTTTGCCTTGAAAGCTTGCCGATTACTGAATCGGAGCTACGCTTACATACGATTTGCCTTCGCGTTTCTTGCAGAAGACCACCGTACCGTCTACCAGAGCGAACAGAGTATGATCCTTGCCCATACCTACATTCTCGCCCGGATTATGCACGGTTCCGCGCTGACGTACAATGATGTTGCCGGCTTTGGCAAACTGACCGCCGAACAACTTTACGCCCAATCGTTTGCTTTCTGACTCACGGCCGTTCTTCGAACTACCGACTCCTTTTTTGTGTGCCATATCTAACCGTTTTTTTAATTATGCGATTATATCCTCAACCAAAATCTGCGTGAGATACTGACGATGACCGTTGCATTTCTGGTATCCCGTTCTGCGTTTCTTCTTGAACACCAAGACCTTGTCGTCCTTGAGGTGCTTGAGGATCTTACACTTTACCGAGGCTCCTTCTACTACAGGTGCGCCTACCTTGACCTGACCGTCGTTGTCCGAGAGCAGTACCTTGTCGAAGCTCACCGACGACTCAACGTCGCCCTGAAGACGGTTTACATAGAGCTTCCGACCCTTCTCAGCCTTGAATTGCTGACCTGCTATTTCTACTATTACGTACATTGTGTTGTTTGATAAATCGGATGGCAAAGATATGCAAAATCTTTTATTCACGCAAACAACACGCAAACTTTTTTTCTTCTCGCTCCCGATTTGGCATATTTTTGGGTTGCTGTTATCCCCGAACAACGGATTTTCACGCAATGCGACAGGTGTTGATAATCGGACGTGAAGGATTCATGCGCGACATGATAGCCGCTGCCGCAGCAGGTGCGGGAGTGGAATCGGTATGCACCGACAACCCCGAACGGTTCTGCGGCGAATGCCTCCGCGGACGTTTCGAACGGGTTCTCATTCTCGGTTGCTCCACCCTCGCCGACGGACGCATCTCGGTGGAACGGCTGAGGGCCCGAGGCTCGCGGAGACCCGAAATATATGTCATATCGTGGCACCACTCCGAACACGCCGTACTGTCGCTGCTCGAATGCGGCGTGAATCAATACATGACACTGCCGCTCAATCTGCGGCGCCTGTGCCGCAAACTGCAACAGACTATCGGACCGACCCAACCATGAAGACTCTCTGCACAGCCTACTGCATACTCTGCGCCATAACGGCTCTACTCTTCGCCGTCGCCGCACTATGCCGTCATCTCGCCCTCCGGGCCGAACGCCGCAACGAACGGCGCTTCGCCCGACAATACATGAACCTCATAGCACAACGTATGCTCGACCCCGACGGCGTACCCATGTCGCAATTCCCCATGTGCGAACGCCGCGGAGCGCGCAAAGTGCTGGCCCGTCTGCTCACCGCCGCCTCCTCGGCCTGCTTCGAGGAACCAGCCGCACTGCGGCGAATGGCCGCCGCCAACGGCATCGAAGGATGGCTGCTCCGCAAAGTGAGACTCTCGCACGGATACAACCGCGCACGTTATTTGGCCATGCTCTCCACTCTGCCCGTATCGCCGCCCACGGCCGAATACATCAGTCGGTACGGTTCGCATTCCGACCGGCGCACAGCCTTCAAAACCATGCTCGTAACCATAGCCTCAGACCCCGCAGAAACCGTCAGAATACTCATGCGGTTTCCGCATACCCTCACCCCGCTCGAAATGGCCGAACTCACCGCCATGCTGCGGCGGGGTTTGCTGCCCATAGCCTATGCACCGCTGCTCGGCTCGCAAAACCGCAATCTGCGTATGCTCGGACTCAACATAGTACGCATATTCGGCATAACCGAATCGGAACAGCTCCTGCTGCAACTGCTCGCCGACTCCAACCCCCATCCCGAAGCCTGCCGCTTCCGCGACGAAACCGTCTACGTAATGATGTCGCTGCATCTGCCCGTCTCGCGCAGACAAACCGCCGCCCATATTCGTTCCATGTCACCCCTCTCCCGACGAGCCCTCCTCAGAAGACTCGCCGCCGAAGGCTATTCCGTAACCGCCCTCACACGCCTCGCACAAGAGGACGAACAACACTACGCAGAAACCCTCGCCGCCTCCTATAAACGAACTTTGGTATGTGGTACATAAATGCACTGACAGCTATCCTGCTGCTGTTGTCGGCCGTCATGATGCTCCGCGCAACACATTACGCTCTGCGCATGATGCGCGGAAACAATCTGAGACGAATGTTCGAACCTTCATTCGGCAAACTCTGCGACGGAGTGGGAAATACCGGACTCTCGCTCATATGTCTCGACATCGACAACCCGCATACCGTCGCACCACTGCTCGAAGCCGAATACGAACGCTACGAAGTGATTGCGGTAATCGATGCGCAAAACAATCCCCATCTGCTCGAAAAACTCGCCTCCACATACGCCCTCGTGACCGTGGACTACCGTCCCGACACCGAAACCCCCGCTTCGGCCTGCGTAAGGCGGCTGTACCGCTCGCGAAAACGCAGATTCCGACGGCTCACCGTAATGGACATACTCCCTCTGTCGCCAGAAACCGATGCCGATGCCGCAGCCGACATCGCCGTCTACGACTATATAACCGTCATACACGGCCGCATACGCATTCTGCCCTGCGCCGTCGAACGAATCATAGCCGAAATATCTTCGCACGAAAAACCACCGCGCGAAATCGTCACCTGCGCCGGTGCCTCGTTGCTGATTCTTCATCGCGACGACATGGCCACCCAAGGAGGTTTCGCTTCCGGATGCCGGCACTTCGCACCGCGTCCGCACCGCCGGAAAATATACGAAACTCTCGCCGTAACACGTCATGAACACAAAGACTCGCTTACGGCTGCAGCGCTCGTCGCACTGCTATGGCTCGCCGCCGCACTGCTCTCCATAAAAATGCACACCGCACTACCGTTCATCGCCGTGCTGCTCTCAACCGCAGCCACACTCGCCGCAGTACTCTTTACCACACCTTTCGCGGCTCCACACCTCAAAGGCCGAAAAGCCTTCGCATACTCGCTGACCAACTTTTGCCAAAAATTGTTGTTAAAAATTTCACAATGACGTTTTTTTTACATATCTTTACTAACGGAACAGACCAACATCGTATCGACAAAACTCAACTGCCATGACCGAAGAGCTTAAATCGCGTTTGATATCGGAGGCGGCAAACGCCGCAGTCAAAGCCGGTGCCGAAATAATGAAGATCTACAAACACTCCGATGACTATGCAATCGACATAAAGAGCGACAGCTCGCCCATAACCGTCGCCGACCGGGCCGCACACAACAAAATAAAAGAGGCTCTCGCCATGACCTATATCCCTATCCTCAGCGAAGAGGGACGCGAAATGATTTACGACGAACGACGCAACTGGGAAATGTTCTGGCTGGTGGACCCGCTCGACGGTACGCTCGAATTCATCAAGGGCAACAACGAATTTACCGTGAACATAGCCCTCATGCATGAAAACAGATGCATAGCCTCGGTGGTATACGTGCCCTACTATCGCAAAATGTACATCGGAGTACGGGGCGGAGGCTCCTACTTCATAGACAACGTGACCCCCGACGAAAATGCCGACTACGGCTATGAAGAGCTGCGCTCGCGGTGGAGTCCGCTGCCGCTGCAGAATGAACCGCAGCACGACCGCCCCAGAGTGGCCGTGTCGCGCTCGCACTGCACGCCCGAAACCATGCAGCGCGTCGATGAGATTCGACAACGGCATCCCGACATAGAGGTGGTCGAACAGGGCAGCTCCTACAAATTCTGTATGCTGGCCGAAGGCACCGTCGATTACTACGTCCGAACCAGCACCACCTACGAATGGGACACCGCAGCCGGAGAACTCATACTCGCCGAAGCCGGCGGCAGCACCTCAGTCCTCGACCGCGGCGGAGAATTCGGCTACAACAAAGAGGATCTGAGAAATCCGTGGTTCGAATGCCGTTCGTGCAGGTGCCGAATCTGACATCCCCCGCCGAAACCTCCCGAACCGACATCATCCCTCCGCAAAAAAGTGAAAATTATCGGCCTGCAGCAAATACAACCTATCGTTTTAATCTGTATCTTTGCAACATAACTAAAACTAAAAATCAATAACGTTTTTATGAACAAATACCCCAAAATCGGAATCCGGCCCACCATCGACGGTCGTCAGGGCGGAGTCCGCGAAAGTCTTGAAGAAAAGACTATGAATCTCGCCAAAGCCGTAGCACAACTTATCTCCGACAACCTCCGCAACGGCGACGGCTCCCCGGTCGAATGCGTAATCGCCGACAGCACCATTGGCCGCGTCGCCGAAAGCGCCGCCTGCGCCGAAAAATTCGAACGCGAAGGCGTCGGCTCTACCATCACCGTCACCTCATGCTGGTGCTACGGCGCAGAAACTATGGATATGAACCCCCACTGGCCTAAAGCCGTATGGGGCTTCAACGGTACGGAACGTCCGGGCGCCGTATATCTCGCAGCCGTACTCGCAGGTCACGCGCAGAAAGGGCTGCCCGCATTCGGTATCTACGGTCACGACGTTCAGGACCTCGACGACAACACCATCCCACAAGATGTAGCCGAAAAAATACTGCGCTTCGCCCGTGCAGCACAGGCCGTGGCCACAATGCGCGGCAAATCATACCTCTCCATGGGCAGCGTTTCGATGGGCATCGCAGGCTCGATTGTCAATCCCGACTTCTTCCAGGAGTATCTCGGTATGCGCAACGAATCCATAGACCTCACCGAAATCATCCGCCGTATGGAAGAGGGAATCTACGACCGTGAAGAGTACGAAAAAGCCATGGCGTGGACCGAGGCTCACTGCAAATCCAACGAGGGCGAGGACTTCAAAAACAGACCCGAAAAGAAAAAGAGCCGCGAAGAAAAGGATGCCGACTGGGAGTTCGTGGTGAAGATGATGATTATTATGCGCGACCTCATGAAAGGCAATCCCAAACTCCGCGAAATGGGCTTCAAAGAGGAAGCTTTGGGACACAACGCCATTGCTGCCGGATTCCAGGGTCAGCGTCAGTGGACCGACTTCTATCCCAACGGCGACTATCCCGAGGCTCTGATGAACACCTCATTCGACTGGAACGGCATACGCGAAGCCTATGTGGTAGCTACCGAAAACGATGCCTGCAACGGCGTTGCCATGCTGTTCGGCCATCTGCTCACCAATCGCGCACAGTTGTTCTCCGATGTCCGCACCTACTGGAGCCCCGAAGCCGTCAAGCGAGTAACGGGCAAGGAACTGACAGGTCGGGCCGCAAACGGAATCATCCACCTCATCAACTCGGGCGCCACAACGCTCGACGGTTCGGGCTGCTGCTCCGACAACGAAGGCAATCCCGTAATGAAGGAGCCGTGGAACCTGACACAGGAAGATGTCGACAACTGTCTGAAAGCTACGACGTGGTATCCCGCCGATCGCGACTACTTCCGCGGCGGAGGTTTTTCATCCAACTTCCTTACGCGGGGAGGTATGCCCGTCACCATGATGCGTCTGAATCTCGTCAAAGGTTTGGGCCCCGTGCTTCAGCTGGCCGAGGGCTGGACCGTCGATATCGACCCCGAAATCCACCAAACACTCAATATGCGAACCGACCCGACATGGCCCACAACTTGGTTTGCACCCCGTCTGTGCGACAAACCCGCATTCAAGGATGTTTACTCGGTGATGAACTGCTGGGGAGCCAATCACGGTGCAATCAGCTACGGACATATAGGTCAGGATCTTATCACGCTGGCTTCGATGCTGCGCATACCCGTTTGTATGCACAATGTCGAGGAGGACAAAATCTTCCGTCCCGCCGCATGGAACGCATTCGGAATGGACAAGGAGGGTGCCGACTATCGTGCTTGCGCAACCTACGGACCGATATATAAATAAAGCTATCATAATGTTTTTAATGCGCCCGGTTTACGGAATGTTTCAGAATAATGTCAGCAGTGCGATATTTTCATATTTACATTCCCTCCCCCCTCCCTTTAAGAAACGTTCGTTTCTTTTCGTTGCTCACGCTCGGCAGAGTCT